>JBDSAM010000398.1:0-6507 GCA_039922135.1 Blastocatellia bacterium | reverse complement strand
AGTTTGATGGAACTATCACGTGCTTGGTCTAAGCCGCTAACCAATACGGAAGAGCAATGAAGATTCTTATCAGGCTTTCTTTGCAGGGCACCTTATTTACTCTCTGTGTGGCCTTCCTTCTTTTTATCCGCACATTCCCGCCTGTTTTTGCGCAGGATAAAAAAGAGACGCAAATCCAAGCCCTAGTCCAACAGTTGCAAGACAAAGATAGGCAAGTTCGTCTTGCTGCAATCAAAGAGGCCAAGAAGCTGGGAGTCGAAGCGAAAGCCGCAATTCCTGCGCTGACTCTGTTATTGAAAGCGCCGGAAGACGACATACGTGAAAACGCCTCAGAGGCTTTAGGTAGGATGGGCGCGGAGGCCAAAACGGCGATTCCGGCTTTAATTGAAGCCCTCAAGGATCGTGCCGCTTCTGTCAAAGGCAATGCCGCGTTCGCGTTAGCTCAAACTGGTATTGAAGCTAGGTCAGCCGCTCCGGCATTGAGTGAATTGTTGAAGGATCAGAATGCCTGGACGCGGGGCAATGCGGCCTTTGCGCTGGGCAGAGTTGGCGAAGCGAAAAATTATCTTCCATCATTGATTGGCCTGCTAAATGATCCGAATGATAACGTGCGAAGGGACGCTGCTGATGCGATTGGCAGAGTCGGCGCCGAGGCAAAGGCGGCCGTTCCGGCATTCATTGTTTTATTGAAGGATAAAAATGCTTCAGTCCGAAGGTATACGGCGGAAGCACTGGGCAGGGTCGGGCCTGAAGCCAACGCCGCCATCCTGGGGTTGATTGAAACCCTGCGGGATCAGGAGTTCGTTGTTCGCACGTACTCAGCCTATGCGCTCAAACAAATCGGTATGGACGCGAAGCAGGGAGTTCCAGTTTGGCTGGCACTATTGAAGGATGACCACGAACACCTTCGCAGTTACGCCGCAGATGCATTGGGGGCAATCGGGCCTGAGGCAAAGGTGGCGACGCCCGCACTGATTGAAGCGTTGAAGGATCAGGATAGATTTGTACGCATCAGCGCCGCCAAAGCGCTGGGGAAGGTTGGAACCGAGGCCAAAACAGCAATCCCACAATTAACCGAATTGTTGAAAGATAAAGAGCCGCTTGTGCGATCCAACGCTGCTGACGCTTTAGGCCGGATGGGCGTTGAAGCGAAAGCCGCGCTGCCAGCCCTGGTCGAATTGCAGAAAGATCAAGCAGCGGTCGTCAGGCTTGCCGTGGCGGAAGCCATCAGCAAAATCAATTCCCCCTGAAACAAAACAAGTAAGGTACAAAGGCGTAAGAGACAGCTTGCCGCGCCCGATGATCTGAAACTTCTCCAACGCTGAGGTCAATGCCAGGGTCACCCAAATAAGAAATGGCACCATCTGACGACTTCCGATCCGAAGATAAAACTGCATATCTCCACATGCTCTGGGCATCGTTTGCTTTTGCGGTCATGGCGGCGGTCAGCCATTGGGCGGGTGAACGCTGCGATTGGCAATTGGTTGTTGTGGCGCGCGCTTCCGTGGCCTTTTTCTTTTCGCTGGCCATTGCCAAAGCCTTGGGCGTCAAACTCGTGGTCCGAGGCCCAAAGACTTTATGGGTGAGAAGCCTTGCCGGCAGCACCGGGATGCTGTTCAGTTTTTATGCGCTCGCACATTTGCCGGTTTCAGACGCGCTGACACTGATGAACACGGCTCCGATCTGGGTCACGCTTTTGTTGTGGCTGGTCTTCAAACAAAAGCCCACGACTGGCATTGTCATCGCCGTGATGATCAGCGTCGCCGGCATTGTGCTGATTCAGCAACCACATTTTCAAAACGGCAAATTTGCCTGTTTGATGGCGCTGTGCGGAGCGTTTTGCACTTCCATTGCGATGCTTGGACTGAATCGTTTGCAACAGGTAGACCCACGCGCCATCGTCGTTCATTTTTCGGGAGTAGCTACGGTGGCGACGCTATTGTTTCTGGCGCTGACCAATCGCAAAGATTATTCCGCGCAGTTGAACAGTAAAGCCGTCTTGATTTTGTTAGTCCTTGTTGGAATCGCAGGCGTAGCGGGGCAAATTGGCATGACGTTCGCATTTGCAAAAGGGCACGCTTCGCGAATCTCCGTAATTGCATTGTCGCAGATTTTGTTTGGCTTGGCCTTCGATGTGTTCTTTTGGCACCATTCCATGAACGCGATTTCATTGCTTGGAATGGTCTTTGTAATTGTTCCGGCGGCCTGGTTGATTCTGGGCAAAACACCAGAACAAAGCCACGATTTGATCGAAGTGGAAATGGAAGATTGAACCATGCTTTAGAACCATTCGAACGGGTCTAAAGCGAAGGACGATTAGCCAGAGCTTGCCGAATGATCGCGTTTGTCTGTTCCAGTTCCGCGCCAGCCAGTTCCAATCGCGGCGGGCGAACGAGCGGATTACCCATCCCAACGGCTTGCTGTACCAGCTTGATCAGTTGCACGAACTTCGGCACCGTATCGAGTCTGAGCAATGGCAGAAACCAGTGGTAGAGCTTCAGCGCCTTCTCCATCTCGCCTTGCGATGCGTAATTGAACAACTCAACCGACTCTTTCGGCAGGGCGTCGGCCAATCCCGCGACCCAACCCACCGCGCCCACCGGAATGGCTTCGACAATCGCGTCGTCCACACCGACGAATATGTCCAGCCGGTCACCCGTCAAAGCTTTGATTGCTGTGACACGGCGCACATCGGTGCTCGATTCTTTGACTGATTGAAAGTTCTCGAACTCGTTCGCCAATTCCCGAATATGTTCGGGCAGGAAGTCCGTGCCGTAGGCAACGGGATTGTTGTAAAGCATGCAGGAGAGCTTTGTCGCCCGGAAGCAGGCCGCAACGTGCGCCTTCATCTCGCGCCAATCGCCTTTGTAAACATAGGGCGGCAGCACCATCAACCCTCGGCAGCCTTCATTAGCAGCCATTTTGGCCTGCTTGACGGCTTCAGCCGTGCTCAGCGCGGAGATTGCCGCGACAACTGGCACGCGGTCGCCGACCGCGACAACTACAGTTGCCCACAGCGAGCTTCGCTCTTCAAACGTCAGCGTATTGCCTTCGCCCAGGCTGCCCGGCGTAACAATGCCCGTGCATCCGTTGTCCACCAGCCAGTTGACGTGTCTGGCCACAAACTCGTGGTCAATGCTCAGGTCTTCTTTGAAACCGGTGGTGATTGCTGGCATCACGCCTCGCCATTTCATAGTCATGATTTGTCCTTGGAAGCCTGGGTGCGCCCGCGCCCTCGCGGGCGGTTTCCGCAAGAGGCCTGCCCGCGAGAGCGCAGGCGCACCCAGGCTGATTTCATTGTTTCAGAATGTCATTTATCAGACTGCCCACCTTGACGGGAAAGACTGGCGGGCGTACTGATTCCGCTGGCCAGCCAAGCAGAAATTCAATCGCCGCGCCGCACACACGTCCCTGACAAGGCCCCATCCCGCATCGCGTATGCAGCTTGGCGGCGCGCCATCCGGGCTGCTGTTGCAATCGCGCGAAGCTAACATCTTCACAGCGGCAGACAATGGTGTCGGCTTGCGGCAGGCTTTTGAGTTCTTCGCGCAAAGCAAACGTCCAGTTGAGCAGATCGGCGAACCGCCAGAGCCGGCGGCGTTCGGCAAACAACGCGCGTGCTTTCCCCTCTTGGCCGGTTGCCGCCAGACCGGCGATCTTGCCTTCAACCAGCGAAACTTCCAAACCGCCGATGCCGGTGGATTCTCCGGCGCAGTAAATGTCCGACACGGTCGTCTGTTGAAAGTCGTCTACCCGGACAACGCCATCGCGTAGCGCGCAGCCGAAGAAAACGGCCAGTTCCGTATTCGGTACCAGATGAAAGCCGCAGGCCAGATAATCGCAAGCGACATTCCACGCCCGCAGTCCTCGGCGAAGCTTGACGCTCTGCAATCGCCCGTCGCCGTTCGCTGCCACGGGCCAGCAACCGGTCGGATGCGGAACGCCCGCCAATTCGCGCTTGAACTGGATTGCCTGAACGATCTTGCCCGGCGAACGCCACAAGCCCAGCCCGAATGAGAGCAAAGACCTGAGCGGCGCTTGCTCGGCAATCAACAATACTTGCGCGCCGCGCCTGCGCAAGTAAGCCGCCACAGCCAACAGTAAAGGCCCAGTACCGGCGACGACAACACGCTTGCCGTCAATCGGCCACCCGGATTTGACCAGCGCCTGCAATCCGCCCGCGCCCGTAACTCCCGGCAGCGTCCAGCCGGGGAAGGGAAGAAAGCGTTCGCGCGCGCCGGTCGCCAGAATCAGTTTGCGATAGCCAAGTTCCAAAACGCCGTTAAAGGTTTCGGCCAGCAGCAAACCTTTTTCCGGCTGGTCGTACACTCGCGCGCCGCTGATGAACTCCACCTGCGCGGCCTGTACGCGCTTCAGCCATTCCGCTGATTCAGGCGTCCCTGTCTTATCTTGATGCTTGCGCTGTTCGCGGCGCCAGATTTGCCCGCCAAGGCCGGGATTGTCATCCACGATGGCCACGCGCGCGCCGCTCTGTTTGGCAGAAACCGCTGCCGTTAACCCCGCCGGGCCGCCGCCGATCACCACGACATCATAAATGCGAGTTTTGTTATTCATCGGTTCGCACGTCCATCCTGTCCCGGCAAAGTATTTGACAACTACGCGCGTGCGGCTGGCTGTTGATCGTCACGCGGCATTCAAAACAGATACCCATTCCGCATAAAGGAGCGCGCGGTTCTCCGCTGACCGAACGGCGAAAAGTCGTCGTATCCGACACGGCTACCGCCGTTGAAACCATACTGCCTTCCAGTACGGTCACTGAACGGCCATTGACTGAAAGCGTGATGGTGTCAGGCATGCATCGCCTCCTGATTCGCGCGGTTGGCCCGGTCTGCCCGATCTGCCTGATCTGCCTGATCTGCCCGATCTGCCCGATCTGCCCGATCTGCCCGATCTGGAAGATAAGGCGCAATCGGAATTTGCGCCGTGCGATTGAGCAATTGATCCACCAGCAATTTCGCCGTGCCCATTGAAGTGGTGATCCCCAAGCCCTCGTGCCCCGTCGCCAGATAGAGCCGGTCGTAGCCGGGGCAAGGACCGATCAGCGGCAACTTGTCAGGCGTCGCCGCGCGAAACCCCGTCCAGGTGCGGATGGCGGAAAGCTCTGTGATGCCGGGCATGTATTCTTCGGCGCGCGCCAGCATTCGGCTGAGCATGGTGGCTTCGATCCTCGGATCAGCACCACCCTTTGGGCCGTATTGCCGTGACGAACCGATCAACACCTGGCCCGTCCGGCGGGGCTGGACGTTGAACGCAACCGAATCGGCAGCGATCGAATGCGCGCTCTTCAAATAACCGAGTTCAACCAATTGATGCCGGACAAAGCCTGGATAGCGGTCAGTGATGAGCAGATGGCCTTTGCGCTTCTGCACGTCAATGCCAGGCGTGAGCAACGGCGACCAACTGCCCGTGGCGTTGACCATCGCGCCCGCGCTGATGAACGTGCCGTCATCAAGCGTTACGCCTTCGTTGCTCAAGGCAACAGCCGAGCGTCCCAATTGCAATTGCGCGCCGAGCGATTGCGCCTGTTCCAGAAAGTATCGCGCGGCGCAGGGCGGATAGACTACGCTGTCGCCCGGAACCAACAACGCGCCAGCCAATTCTTGCCGCAGATTCGGCTCGGCCTCGGCCAATGCCCTGTCATCAAGGACTTCCACTGCCACGCCGCGTGATTGATAGAAGTCGACCTTGCGCCGCACCTCCGCCATTTCTTCTTCGTCAGCGGCAACCCACAACGTCCCGCACTCTTCGTATTCGATGTCGCAGGGCAGCTCCGGCGCAATCTGCTGCCACAATTGCTGCGAATAGCGTGTCAACGCGAACTGCGCTTCGGAATCGTCCATCACGACAATGTGTCCCATCCCCGCCGCTGTCGCGCCGCCACCGATGACACCGCTTTCAATCACCACGACGCGCAGACCCGCGCGCGCAGCTTCCAGCGCACAAGCCGCGCCGACAATGCCGCCGCCAACAATGGCCAGATCGAATGTCATCGGCGAATTCCATAACAGAACGGATCGCGTTCATCCAAAATCAGATCGGCTTCCGCATTGACGAAGGCTGAACCTTTGATCGTCGGATAGACCTTGTCTGCGGCAACGCGAACAGAGCCTTCAAACACGCTGCCGACGATGCTCTCCTGCCGCCAGATTTGCCCCTCTTGCAATTTGCCGTCGGCGTACAGGCAAGCCAGTTTGGCGCTAGTGCCCGTGCCGCAGGGCGAACGGTCGTAGGCTTTGCCCGGACAGAGCACGAAGTTCCGGCTGTTGACGCCTTCAGCTTGCGAAGGCGCAAACAGTTCGATGTGGTCAATCTCCTGCTCGTTCAAGCCGGTGATGCCTTGGCGCTTGAGCGCCTGACGAATGCGCCAAGTAAAATCGGTGAGAGCTTCCAGGTTATCAAGTTCTAGTTTATGCCCATTACTATTGTCACCGTTGACCAGAAAGAACCAGTTGCCGCCCCAGGCAATATCGCCCGTGACCGCGCCAT
>JBDSAM010000397.1:0-4570 GCA_039922135.1 Blastocatellia bacterium | reverse complement strand
TTCGTTCCTGATCGAGTTTGTTGCCGTCGTGGACGTCCACGGAACTGGCCTGCAACACGGTCGTCGTCCCCAGCCTTCGCGAAGCGTATTCCGCCGTGCGTTGATCCACGCCGGGAAGAAAGACCATCGCGCCGACCGAACCAAGCACGGCATCGCCTCCATCGGTTCCATACTGACTGTAAAGTTGCGCGATGTTCTGGTAGCCGAGCGCGTAGGTCATCCGCCGCCCCCGACCAACGCCTAGTGCCGCTGGAAGATCAGGAATGTGGATGTTGCCGATTTCATCCAGGTTGAAGAGCACGGGCGCGGAAGCCTCGTTCAGTTCGCCATTCCGCAAACAATCGTTGGCAAGGCCGAAAAAGGTGGACAGCACCCGCTTGTAACGTTCCGCATCGCCTTCGGGCACGATCATAAAGATCGCCGTGCCCGCTTGCCGGAGTTCGGTGAAATCAACGAATCTGACTCCGCGCGCAGCCATCGGATTCGTGATCGGCGAAGAGATCGCCATCATATTCGGCGTGGAAAAATCGGCGCACGCTACGCCCAAACCAATCAGCACACCGGCTTGAAGCTTCGGCTCGACCTTGCTGAACATCCCCCAATAAAGCGGCACTTTCGGGTCAGCCGATTTCATCATCTGTTCGTTGAGTTGCTGAAGAGAAAGCGTTGAGATCAGTTCTTGAATCATATGTGGGGCCGGTCGCACGTGCAGTTGATTCAATTGCAGCAGGATTGCGGTCAACGCTGCCTTCTCCGCTTCTCTCCAAAATGGATCAGCCGTCGAACGTCGGCTTTGCTCGGAATCCAGAATCATCGTCGCGACCTTGTGCGAGTACTCCGCGTCGTTCTTGCAGGCGGGCAGGAAGTTCCAGCGATCTGTACGCCCCGGCTTTTGCAAATCAATCCGGTAGACGTTGCGGAAGAGATAGGCCGTCTGGTCGTAGAGTTCACCTTTCGGATCAAGCACGATCACCGAACCACTGCCTGCCCACGCGCGCTGCCAAGTGATGAAAAACGTGGATGATTTGCCGGAACGCGGCGGGCCGAACATTGCCAGATGACACGTTGAATGCTCCGGACCGAGCACGACGCTGTACTTTCTTCCGAAGCCTCCCAGCAGCAGCGTGAAAGGTGGAAGCGGCTCATCTTTCCGCCGCGCGAGATTCAGATCCATTAACACCCGCGCATCAGCCCATTGCGCCGAGCCATACGTCACGCGTTGGTGGTAGTTGTAATAAGGCAGCCAGAGTTGCGCGGCCTCGATCCAGGAGATCAACACGGTGGTGATTCCCAGGCAGTGCGCGGCGATTTCAATTTCGATTCTGAGTGCAAGCCAGAACGCCGATTTCCATAAGAGCCACGCGGATAGAAAGCCCGAAACAATCAGCAAGACCGCCTGGCCGCATACACCGAGCAAATACAGCGCAGCCTGATAGGCCGGCAGATGCTGAGCCGATGCCGGGCGTGGAATGTGGTATTCGGCGTCAATCCGCTGGCAGATTTGCGTCAGCGATTTCGGCTGCTTCCGCCACCATTGACGATATTGACTAAGACTACTTGTTGGCATACTGCTGCGCCCACACATTCAGGTTTTCAATCTCCTGCGGTAAGAATTGGCGCTCCCGCAGTGGTTCAATGCTCCAGTTTAGAGCGGCAACGGCTGAAAGTGGCGCAAACGGCTCCGGCAGCTTAACACCTTCAATGCTCTTCGATACGAACAGTAACGTGCTGGAATTATCATCACCGCCTGCTGTTAGCCGTGCGACGACTGCCGCGCCGTCAATCCGCTCGCGGCCAATGGAGACAACTTCCAAGCTGAGCGGCTGCGAGCGATAACGCACATAGATCGTCGCGCGGTCGGATGACAACACACCTTGGGCGGTCGTGGGACGAATGCCCGGAGGAAAGAGATTGCGCTGCGCCATCAGGTCAATCAGCGCCTCAGCTTTCGTCAGGGCGCGGTTATTCATCTGCTCGGTGACTGCGAGCAAGGCAAGTCCCATCAACAACCCTGTTGCTTCGCGCACTCGCGTCGCCATTCGAGCGACTTCACCATCCGGCAAACTCGACGCATTCGCCAATGCGGGCAATGCGTTTGCAGACGTTTCAACCACCGGATCGGCGATCTCCACGCGAGCCTTGACTCGGTAGTTGCGCGCGCTCATCCAGCCTAACAACATCGTTCCGGCAATTACGATCACCGTTGTCGCTATGACGACGAACATCGGCGAAGGACGCCAGCGCTTGTTGAACATCTTCATAAAGTCATTTCCTCAAGTTCATCAATCCAAGCATCAATCTCAGCGTTCGGGGATTCCATAACTGCTTCAACCCGCGCCAGCGATTTGCGAAGGTTCTCAAAATCCAGATGCCGCTTGGCGAGAAAACAGAGGTGGGCTTCGATCTCTTGGATGCTCAAGTCTCGGTGTCCGGCATCCAAGAGCGAGCGTAGCAGCGCGATAGATTCACGCAGTCCCGGTTTGTCGAGAATCCCCGGCAACCCGCGAATCGCATTGATAAGTTTGACCATCTTCAGCAAGATCTGCCGCGAAGCTTGCGGACATCTTGTCTTGAGAATGTGCGCTTCCTCGCGTGGAGACGGCGCGGGCAGCCAACTGTAAAGACAGCGCGAACGCATCGGTGAAGACAGATCGTGGCGTTGATCGTTCGAGAGCAGGATCACTACTGGCCAACGCGATTGATCACGCACGCCGATTTCGCCGAAGCGCGGGATGTGAGCGTAGCCGCGCGCAAAAAGCTGTAACAACATGTCCTCGATCTTTTCGCTCACCTTATCGAACTCATCGCAGATCAGAATCGGGGTGACATTATCTTGCGCGGCTCTTTCGTAGGCGGCGAGAGCTTCACCAAGAATCAAAAACTCCCGTGTCCATTGACTGGCGCGAGCATCTTCAAAACTCTGCCCCATCGTTACGGCCTGCCGCACCCACTGTGTCTGCGCTTCACGATCCCAGTCATAGAGCACATCGGCGAGTGTGAGACCTTCCATCCCCTGCAAGTAAAAGACCGGCAGATTGCAGGCTTCAGCCAGACTTTCTGCCAACGCTGTTTTTCCGCCGCCGCGCGGCCCCTCAATCAGCCAGGGCAAGCCGCTGTGCAGAACGTGGCACAGATCGCGGAGCATCCCACGCTGAATGACATAGCCGGTTGCGCGCAACAAATCCGCAACAGCCTGTTCTCCGTTTCTCGTCAGCAACGTTCGTGGATTGATGACTGGCAAGGCCGAGTCGTTTGTTTGCATTGCGACTCATCGTTTTCCCGATTCGATCTCGTTGAGTACCGCTTGCGCGACTCTTTGCAGATCAGGGCTCATTCTCGACATCGCCGCACGAATCCGCACCGGATCAGCATCCGTCATCAATTCGACAAGCTCGGTGTCATTCAGACTCCCTGCGTTTGTAGTAGCTTCAGAAAGCTGGGGGCTTGAGGCTTCAGATTCTGGCAGTGCCGTGACCAATACGAACCCAACAGCGCCTGCTGGTACTTCAACAAAATTGCGATTTTGCTCCGAGCGGCCGTTAAGCCCCGTTGTTGAGCGATACGTGCCGTAAGGATCAGTTGCGACGATTACCGCCGAACTGCTGCGATTGAGAATGCTTGTGCCAATCTGTATGCCAGCCTGCGCCGCTCGATCTAGCACTTTGACCCAAACAGATGAAACTTGGCGTTGCTTTCCGCGCAAGCCTGCACCACCGTCATTGCCAAGTACTTCACCTTCGAGTTTGATGAGACTTTGAGTATCAGGATCAATGTAGCCTTTGATCTGCAGGTAGGCGCGATCCAGATTGCCGCCCACGACACTGCCAATAAAAATTGTTCCTCGCTTTAGCTGCCAATGGTCGGTTTTTAGGTCGCGCACAAGTTCGAGCCTTGCCATTGATCCGACACGCAGCGTGTAAAGTACGCCCAGCAGACGAACAGGCAGCATTGCTCCGAAACTCGGTTTTGTCGCGTATTTGAGCAAGCGAGCTTGCTGAGCCTTTGCGCTGTCAGAGTTCTGACTGGCGGTTTTGTTGGCATTGGTCTTCAAAAGTGGCTCTGCTTCCGTAACCCTTCCGTTGCCGCCCTCAGCTTCTCTTGGGCGGGCGGTGGGCGCGTAACGAATCGAATGAATCTGAATAGGTTTAGAAAAAGCACCAGACCCCGTCGCTGAAGCCGCTGAGGTATTCGTTGCCGAACCTGTCTTTGCAGCGTATTCAACTGGCTGACTGTTCTCAGACCGTTTGGTTAATAATGCTTCTGGTGGGGGCGCAAGAGTTGCAGAGATTCCAGATTGTATCGGTACGGCAACCTTCTCGCTGTTTGTCTCCGTCACATGGGGAATTGCAGGGGATTGCTCTGAAGCGGCGTGTACAGTCTCAGCATTGTGAGGAGGCTTCGCGGACGAATCAGCCAATGCGTCGCTGATGGAATCAAACGCAGCCTGTTTGATGTCTTTTCCATTCGATACTTTCTCTGCCAGCTTTTTATTCGCTTTGAGATCAACCGTCTTGTCGCTCAGCAGGTGGTAGGCCAAGACGCCAATGATTGCCGACAAGGTCAGGAGGAT
>JBDSAM010000396.1:0-4571 GCA_039922135.1 Blastocatellia bacterium | reverse complement strand
GCGTGGCACAAGATAGGGCAAACTGCCGAGTTTTTTGCAGTCCGCAGAGGGCTAAATTGGTCATCGGAAGACCTGCTCCTTGCGCCGGACAAACTTGGCAGTTTGCCCTACAGTTCTGAAGGAGCGTCGTAATGAAACTCATCTCTGTCAACGTTGGTCTTCCAAGTGAAATCGTCTGGAAGGATCAAGTTGTCGAAACGGGCATCTTCAAAGAGCCGGTTGCGGGTCGTGTCAAAGTAGGTCGCCTAAATATTGACGGTGACCGGCAAGCGGATCTGACGGTACACGGTGGTGCTGACAAGGCGATCTACGTTTACCCGTCAGAGCATTACGAATTCTGGCGCGGCGAACTGCCGCAGGTGGATTTGCCGTGGGCGGCGTTCGGCGAAAATTTGACTACGGAAGGGTTGCTGGAAGATCAGGTGAACATCGGCGACCGTTTTCGCATCGGCACGATTGAGGTGATGGTCACGCAGCCGCGCATGCCTTGTTACAAACTGGCAGCCAAATTCGCCCGGGACGACATCATCAAGCGATTTCTGGCCAGCCGCCGCAGTGGATTTTATCTGGCGATTCTGCAAGAAGGCGAGATCGGCGTGGGGGATGAAGTGATACAGATCAGCCGCGATGCCAACAATGTCACCGTCACGGACATTGTTCGTTTGCATGTGGAAAAGCGTAAAGACTTCGAACTGATGAAGCGTGCCGTGCAAGTTGAAGCGTTACCCAAAGGTTGGCGAACACATTTCCTGGATCAACTGACGGCGAGAGATTGATATTCAGTAGATCACGAAACCAGATGCGAAAGGCAGGAACACAAAAAGCTCAAAAATTTGGCAAAAAGCGCAAACGCCCTGGGGGTAAGCCGTGTTGTGCCTTTTGCATTGTACCTTGCGCGTTTTGTGTTCTTTCCAATTCATCAAGTTCGTGATCCACACCGTACCGGAAATCTGATTTCATGGAGAAAGAACGCTCCGCTCTGATTGATCATTTGTTACAGCCGTTGTTACTGGCGATCAATGCGGCAGAAGCGGAACAAACGCTCGCCCACCTCATCACCACGCACATCGAACCAGTGATCAAAAGCATAGTTTATTTCAAGCTCCGGGTTCGCGCGGGTGATGGCTCGCCTGAGATAGAGGATGCTGATGACATTCGTCAGGAGGCGGTGGCAGAAGCCCTGATCGAATTGCGAAAATTCCAAAGCCAGCCTGACCATTATCCGATTGGCGACGTACGCGGACTGGCGGCGACAATTACGTATCGGGCCTGCTACCGCTGGTTGCGCCGCCAATCACCGCATCGCCATGCACTGAAAAAACGGCTGCAATACGTACTGACGCGGCAATCAGCCTTGGCATTGTGGCCAGATGCCAAAAAGAAACTACTCAGTGGATTGGCAGCGTGGTGCGGAAGTAACAAGCGCGCAGCGGCGGCAAGTCTGCAACAACTGGCTGGCGATGAATCCTTGCGCGTGCTGAGCAGAAGGATGGGGGAAGGGAAAAGCGCGGCAGCGCTCAACGAATTACTGGCAGCGATTTTCAGTGCCACCCGTCTTCCCATCGAACTTGATGATCTGGTGTATCTGACTGCGGCACTCCTGGGGATCAAAGACGAGCCAATTACTTCAATTAGCCAAGGCAGCGAGAGCGGTGAAAATCAGGCAATTGAGCTTCTGGATACTACCCCCCGCGCTGACATTGCCTGGCAGACAGAAAAGCGCATTTTTCTGCAACGCGTATGGAAAGAGGCGCAACTGCTGCCACATGTGCAGCGCGCCGCGTTACTACTGAATCTGCGTGATGAGGGCGGGCACGGTTGCATCGCGCTGTTTCCCGCGGTTGGCGTTGCTACGATGCGCCAACTTGCCGCCGCGCTGGAGATGCCAATTGAACGGTTCGCTGAGTTATGGAATCAATTGCCGCTGGATGACGCGACCATCGCCGGACTGTTCAATCTGACGCGGCAACAAATCATCAATGCGCGCAAAGCAGCGCGTGAACGGCTGGCACGCCGGTTACGAGGATTTTTCTAAAAGAGTAGAAACCCCGCAGGACGGAAGTAATAAGGCGAGGCTTTCGACAACTTAAAGGAATGATTGTCAGGAATGACCGCGCCCGTCCGCCCAACGAAAACAAAGATCGGTGAACAGAACTCAATTGACAGAGCATCTTTCACAACCACAGCTTGAAGCATACCGGCAGCAGCAGTTGTCAGCGGCAGGCTTGATTACTGTTGACGATCACCTGTCTGCTTGCGCCGCTTGCCGCCAGCGCGTTGAAGCAGCAGTGTCCGGCGCGGCGGCATTGCTTTATGCCGATCTGCAATTTGCTGCAACTTCTGTTTCATCAGATGAAGGCAACGCCGCCAGGCATTTGACTTTCGATCAGCTTGCCGGTTACGCGGATGATTCGCTGGCACAAGCAGAACAGCAATTTGTCGCGGATCATCTGGTCTCGTGTACTCAGTGCGCGCACGATGCCGATGATTTGCGCGCCTTCAAAGATGTCCCTATTTCGCAGCCGAGCCATACTCTTGCGGCAGCAGAAACAGCTAATGCGACGAGTTGGTGGAACAAGTTCCGCGCGCGGTTCCAGGCGCTTTGGCCCGCGCCAGCATTTCGATTGGCGCTGGCGGCTTTGCTGCTAACTGCGCTGACCGGCTGGCTGATCCAATTCGCTTCCAACAAAAAATCATCAGAGCCGCAGCTTGTGGGGAAAGACGTGAACCCAACTCCGGCCTTGCAAATTACTCCCGCCTTCCCGCCACAGCCATCACCACAGCCATTTGGCACACCGCCAGAGCAAGCGGACTCTATCGTTGCCCGATTGGTTGACGGGGGTGGCCAGGTCACGCTCAACCAGCGGGGCGAATTATCCGGCTTAGGCGATTTGCCAGCGGTTGATCAACGAATGATAAAAGATGCATTGACGACGCAGCGGTTGGCACGGTCTGCGACGCTGGAGGGATTGAACCGGCGCGCCAGTTCATTGATGGGCAGTGATGAACAGGGCAATCGGTTTTCCCTGACCGCTCCCGTTGGCAAGGTTGTGTTGACCGACCGACCGGCGTTTAGTTGGACGCCGTTGATTGGCGCTCTAGGTTACGTCATCGAAGTTTATGATGAGAGGTTCAAACTGATCGCGAAGAGTGAAGAAGTGACAGGCAACAAATGGACAATCACGCAACCGCTGGCGCGCAGCCAAAACTATTCGTGGCAGGTCAAGGCGATCAAAGATGGGCAGGTAGTTCAGGCACCTAAACCGCCCGCGCCGCAGGCTAAATTCAGGGTGCTTGATCAACTCCAGGTTAATGACCTCACGCAAGCGCGCCGAACTTATCGTTCGTCTCATCTGGTGTTGGGTTTGCTTTACGCCCGAGCCGGGCTGTTGGACGAAGCCGCGCAGGAACTCCGTGCGCTGCAAAACGCCAACCCCAACTCAGAGCTTGTCCGCCGACTGCTGGCGCAAACCAGCCGACGCTAATTGGCGCGATGACCGCTCAAAATCGAACCAGACAATATTGAGACTATTTTTCGACAGGATTTACAAGATGATTCAGGATTGGCTTGGGAAATATTGTTGTCCGCCTGGTTTCATCCTGAAAAATCCTGTCCATCCTATCTGAAACGTTTGTGTTCTGATTTGGTCTGGGCGCAGCCATTCACCGGCCATCGCCGATCAGCACAAAACCCGCCCAATAAAATGGATGACTTGTTCCGGCACTTTTCATTAGCTTGAGCGACGCCTGTCGCAGCGCACCGGCTTTGGTGGGGCGTGTCTTGTTGGCGGCAGCAGGCGTTTGCAAGGCACGATGAAAGCTGAGCATCAGATCACGCGTGCTGGCGGCTTCGACCTTCCACTGGCTGACAACGGTTGTGGGCACTCCGGCCACGAACAGCGCCCACGTCAGACCGATTACGCCCTCGCCCGCGCCGAAGCGGCCACGTGCAGTTTCGCACGCCGAAAGCACCGCCAGATCGGCCTTCAAATCCATCTGCATCAGCTCCCAGGCTTCCAGCAGTCCATCATCTTCAGTGCTGTCTGGAGTGCCGTCCGGAGTGCCCGCTTCAGTGCCGGTTGTCGCGCCGCCCTGCGTCAGCACCAGGTGCGAGTACATCGGCGCGGCATTGTTCAAAATGCCGTGTGTGGCGAAGTGCAGAACCCGGAAGTTGCCAGCTTCGGTCTTTGCACGGTCTTCGCGCGCTTCGGCGCCAATGTAGATTTTGCTGCGAGCCGCACCGTACAACTGGCCCAGGCCTTTGACCTCCGCTTCGGCTTCGGGCAGCGGGTCGAGCTTTTCATCGCGCAACACCAGCGCCGAGCGTGCCGCCGTTTGTTTGCCGAGCGCGGGATTGCCGAACGCCAGTAAATTTGTTGCGGACGCTTCAGCGCCACGACGTTGTCGCGCCTTTGTCATCTCGCGCAGCACTGTCAGCGATGGCGCGTAAGAGACCGTGCTGTTTTCCATGACGTAGCGATTGTCAGGGTTGAGCAGCGCCTGAAACGGCATCTCCCACAGCTTGTCATCCGGCACGATCACAAGGTTGGTCTTACCCCGCAATTGCGCCT
>JBDSAM010000395.1:0-4805 GCA_039922135.1 Blastocatellia bacterium | reverse complement strand
GTCTGCCCCAATAGGTCTGTTGGTGAGGGTGCGCGTGTCGGCGTTGAGCGCACGGAACTGTCACCGGTATTCAGGAAGGTGTTAACCAGGATCATCCCGGACAGCTTTACGCGAAACCGCGAATCGCTTTCGACCTTGGTCTGGGCATGCTCTTTGATCTGGGCACTGTTGATCTCTACCTGCTCTTCCAGCGTGGTCAGACGACTGTCCGATTGCGGATTGTCTGATGATTGCGGATTGCGGATTGCGGATTGCGGATTGGCGGATAGTTGTCCGCCTTCCTTCTCCGCTGCCTTACTGATGGCGGCTTGCAACCTGCCGACTTCATTCTTCAAATCCGCAATCCGCAATCCGCAATCCGCAATCTCCCTTGTCGTCTGCGCCAGTTGCTGCTGCATTGCTTCGGTCTGTTCGCGAGCGCGGCGGGCTTCAACTTGCGCGGCGATGGCGGCCTGTTCGGCGCGGCGAACCAGTTCAGCCAGTTGCTCCAGCGTCAGATTGGCTTCTGCCTGCGGTTGAGGTTTGCGTTTGCGTGACGTGTTGCGAGCTTGCGCGGACGGCGTGACAGCCACCAGCGCCATCGCGGCCAAGCATACGGCAGCCATAAAAACGATCCACTTTCGCATAATCATTCCTCGGGTAGTGGTGAATTCAAGTGGGGCGCTCGGTACGGAACCGGGAGCGGTAGCGACCGGGTGCCACTGGAGCATACGCCTTACCAATCCACCCGGTCGCTACCGTTCCCGGTTCCGTACCACTTCATTTCGTTCGGGGTGGACGATCAGGCTTTCCAGTTGCGGCAAGAGCGATGAGAAAGAGTTTTGTTTGCTGAAACAATAGTCCGCCGGGGTATCCGACAATGTGTTCGATCCGTCTGATTCAATGTAGGCCGAAAGGATAACAAAGGGAATGGTGGCCAGATCAAGTTCGGCACGCACCCGTTTGCAAAACGTGCGACCATCCATCAGCGGCATGTGCAGGTCAGACAGGATGGCGTCCGGTCTTTCGCGCTGCAGTACATTTAACGCAGCCATGCCATCGGCGGCTTCGATCACTACATACCCAAAACTTTCCAGCGCCAGCGCCATTACGGTGCGAAATTCGTTGTCATCATCTACTAACAAGATTGTATGCGCCATTTTCCCTCCAGGCAGCCGAATCGTGCGGCAAAATCTTATGCGCCATCTTTTCCTCCGGGCAGCAAAATCATGAAGCGTGCTCCGCGTGTTTGGGTTCCATTCAGGCTGATTCGGCCACCGTGCGCTTCAACGATGGCGCGCGCAATGGCCAGGCCCAGCCCTGTGCCGCCCTGTTTGCCGTGGCTGATAAACGGCTCGAATAACCGTTCGCGAATTGCCGCAGGGATGCCCGGCCCGTTATCTGTTACGTCTACCCGTACGCTAACGCCATCTTGTATCGCGCGAATTTCCACTAAACCGCCCGCCGTTTCGGCTCCCAGCTCTTTATGTTTACCTTCCAGTTGTAACGCCTGGAGTGCGTTGACCAGCAGATTTTCAAACACGCGTGCCAGCTTTCCGGCATCAGCTTCCAGCCTGATCTGCGGCGGAACCACCACATTCAGCCGGATGCCGAGTTGCGCCATTTGCGCCCCCAGTTCCTGCGTCGCGCATTGAATGATAGGGGCAAGGGGCTGCGGCGCGGGGCTGAGTTTGTAGCTGCCGCGCGAGAATTCCAGAATCTCCGTCAGCATGTCGTTCATACGGTGCGACGCGCGAAGCTGGGTTTCGATCATCAGGCGGCGGCGGTCGAACGTGATACCGTCGTTGCTCATGACTTCAGCAGCGGTGGAAATGGTTGCCAACGGATTGCGCAGGTCGTGAATGATCGAACTGGCCATCTGGCCAATGGTTGCCAGGCGTTCGTTTTTGAGCAGCGCGGCCTGCGATTGTTTGATGGATTGGCGCATTTGATCGAAAGCCTGCGCCAGTTGGCCGACTTCGCTCTGCACCCGCATGGGCGTCATCACCTCATCATTGCACTGCCCTGCCTGGTCGCTCTGACTACTGTGGCCCTGCTGACCGGCCTGGCCAAATGCCCGCACGCTCGCCGCCAGCGATTCCAGCGGGCGCGTTATACGTCCGGCGATCAAATAGCTGAGAAACCATGCCGCCGCAATGGCCAGCGACCACAGCATTAATAGTTGGTTCGAAATTGCGCGAAACAATTGCCCGGCTCCGGCCAACGAACGCAATACAACGACCTGGCCAATCAGCTTGCCGTCGAAGTCCTCCAGCGGACGGGCAAAGGCCAGATACAAATCTCCGCCAAGATTGAGTTCGCTGGAACGCCCGGCAGGCGCATCCAACACTTTGTTTGCAGATATCGCACTGATCGCTGCGCGTTCGGCATCCGTCGCAAACGAAGAAGCGTACGCGCGGCCATCCACCAAAAAGACGACTTCGCTGTGAATGCGCTGTTTAATATCATTGGCCATCGCGCGGCTGAGTTCCGCCCCCATGCCAATTATCGCCAGCGTGTTATTGAATTCGGCACTGCCCGAATGCAAAACGACCGGCGTTAATGCCAGTTGAAACACGCGCCCGCCTAATATCGTGAAGCCGCGCGCAGGGATTTGGCTTTCACCAACGATTCGCGCCGCGGGCAGATCAATTGGCATTCCCGCAAGAGGGCGGGCAAAAAGTCCGACGGAAAAGTCCGTGGCTTTGCCAGAAGTTTCTGATGCTCCCCTACCCTGTTGTTCAGCGAAAAAGAGTTGTCCCGCGCCATCGCTCATCAAAACCAGATCGCCCGGCGTACTAGATCCATTCTGATTGCCAGGCGCAACGGCGTTGGCACCGGCGTCAGTAATCATTTCGCGAAGCGTCTGTTGGTCGCGAGCGGCGCGGGCATCGCCAAAGACGGTTTTGACGATGGGCGAATCGGCCATTGCCGCGCTGGCCGTGGCCAATCGCCGTGCGTGTTCGTTCCATACTGCGTCGTACAGCGGTAATAAGGTTTCGACTTCGGCCTGCACTTGCTGGCGGGCTTGGCGGACGACCTGGTGATTGATCACCCACGCCGCAACCACCAACAGCGCGCTGGTCAGTAAGGCCGAACTGATAAAAAGCTGGTTGCGAAGCAATTGCGGATTGCGGCCGATTTTCACAGGTGCCGATTGCGGATTCATCTTCTTCTATCCCTTTTGGACTTTGGTACTCCCCCTTATTCAGGGTTGCACTTCGAACAATGCGCCATTCAACCAATCCGCAATCCGCAATCATCAGGGCTTGCGATAATTCGGTTGCTGCTGATCGTAATCCTGACCGTGTTTATTGGGATGCGGGCGGGGCACATATCCTTCTTCACTAACGGCAATTGCGCCTGCGTCCAATCCTGCTCCTCCAACTAGGACAAGGCGCGAGAGCGAGGCGAGTGTCTCTGGTTTGGCGCGTTCGTGCCAGAAATTCAAACGATAACTGCCAGCCGGAACGTTGGTGATGGCGAAGCTGCCCAGCCGGTCGCTGACTGTGAAATACGGTGTATCAAGTGCGATGACAACGGCGCTCATTTGCGGATGAATATTGCAGAAGATGTAAGAGATGCCTGCGCGGTTGAAGTTCACGGGACGAGTTTCGCCACTGGCATACAGGCCCAGATCGAACCGCTTGCCATTGAAGATCGAAAAGACGTTGTGAAAAAACGGATCTTCGTTCGGGAAGTCCACTTCCGAGCCTGTCTCGACAGCGGTAATGTGCGGGGCAAATCGTTTGTTGCGCTGCGTGATTATCTTTCTTTGTTTGGACGCGGAGTGAATCTTCGAACCGTCCGCCGCGGCCAGCCACACGACCACACCGCTGGTATCTATCTTGCCGTCGCGCGCCTTCAGCTTGGAGTTGGTAAATTCAATCCGGCCTTTCACCAACCTGGACGGAACCGGGAGCGGTAGCGACTGGGTAGGCCTTTGACGCGTGCTCATCGCCAGCGCCCGGTCGCTACTGCTCCCGGTTCCGAACCAGCCTTGCGCAAACGTAAAAGACAGGATGAAAAACGAGTAGACAATAAATCGCATCATCAATCTTCCTGATTCATATTAATCCCCAGCCGTTCAGCTTTGCGGTAAAGCGAATAACGGCCGATCCCCAGCAGTTCCGCCGCGCGCAGCTTGTTGCCTTTTGTGTAGCGCAGCATCGCCACCAAATGGCGGCGCTCGACCTCTTCCAGAGTGTTTGGCAGTTCACAAACCCAAAAGGCCCCCCCAGTGCGTGATGAGGCGGCGGCATGCTCTGGCCCCGCATCCGGGACAGATGCCGGAATGGCTTTGCGGGCGAACGGTGCTGGCGTGAATTGCAAAAAATCCTCCGGCAGCAATTTTCCGCCGGCATTTAGCGTGATGCCCCGTTCGACGGCGTTCTCCAGTTCCCGCACATTTCCCAGCCAATCGAATTGGCAAAGCCAATCCATCGTCTCAGCAGGGGCAGTGACGTTTTTGCCCAGCTTCCGATTCAACCTTTGTAGGAAATGTTCGACCAGCAGTGGAATGTCTTCCCGGCGCTCACGTAATGGAGGTAGTTCGATGTTGATGACACTTAGACGATAGAGCAGGTCGCGGCGAAATTCTTCACCGGCGAACAAATCCTGCACGCGGCGATTGGTTGCGGCAACGATGCGCGCATCCACACGACGGGATTCCATCGCACCGACGGGGCGAATTTCCTGTTCCTGCAAAACTCGCAGCAGCTTGACCTGAAACGCCTGCGAAGTCTCTGAAATTTCATCCAGAAAGATCGTGCCGCCGTTGGCCGTTTCAAAGATACCGCGATGATTGGCTACTGCGCCCGTAAACG
>JBDSAM010000394.1:0-12919 GCA_039922135.1 Blastocatellia bacterium | reverse complement strand
TGGTCGGAATGACGACCGGCGTGACGGCTAGCGTGTTGACGTAATAGCGTCCGGGGCCGACAACGGCTTCCTGAATGCCGCGAAAACCGTCGGGCACGACGTAGGCTTCGTGGGCACCCTGATCCAGCCGTGAATCCACCGGATCGCTCAGCTTCAGTTCCTGTTCAATCAGAGCGAGGTCGTCGCCCTTAATGCCATCCATCTGGTCCAGATGAGAGGCAGCCAGCGCCAACTGCTCCCGCTCTTCCCGCTCCAATTTTTCGCGGATCTTGTGGGCCATCGCGCGGCGAATCTCTTCGCCAGGGTCTTTGCCAGTGTTCGAAACGATGACGGCGACTTCGCCCGGTTTGACTTCTTTGGCTGTGTCGTGAATCACTTTGAAGAGCATCGGGTTGATGTAATACGTGCCGGGCAGCAGCAGATCTTTTTGCGGGCCGCGCTGGCCGCCGCGCTGGATGAAAGCATTGCCGTTCTGGAAATCGCCGTGGCCTTCAACTGGCACGGCCACGTAATCGCGCGGGTTGAGCGGCGAACCGTCCAACGCTTCAACCAAGCCGACCTGGTTTTCGTTGATGATCGTCGCGTCAGCCAATTGAAGCGTGAACAATCCGGGCTTAACCGTGTTGTCTTCCAGCGAGATTGAATTGGTCAGGATGCGATAGGTGCCGGGCGTCAGAATGTCCACCTGCAGGCCTTTCTGGCCATTAGCGGCAATGAACTGTTCGGCGTTCTGGAAGTTGCTATGGCCTTCAACGCTGCGGCCAATCAGCCGGCCTTGATCCAGCGACGCGCCATCGGCGGCGTTGACCAAACCGACTTTGCCTTGCGGAATCATGGTCGCCTTCGCAAGCGAAATGCGGAACAGGTACGGATGGATCGGCCACAAACCCGGCGGCAGTGTGCGCATCTGAATGCCTTTGACGCCGCCTTCCTTAATGAAGGCAATCGGGTCCTGAAAATTGTTGTGCGCGTTCTGCGCACGGTCGGGCGCGAAGATGCGGCCCGCGGGCAGCGGCTCGCCGTCAATCGCTTCGACAATGCCCATCTCGTCAGAACCGATTTCGATCAACGGCACTTTGCTCACCACGCTCTCGAAGGGGTAGCGGATCAAGTGCAAGCCGGGTTTGAGCACATCGGCCTGAATGCCGACCTCGCCTTCGGTGGCAACGACGCGACCTGGCGGCATCTTGCGGCCAAAGTAGCGGCGCTCCTTGATCGCGATCTCTTTCGCGCCGACATTGACCAGAATTTTTCTTAACACGTAGAACACGATCAACAGCACAACAATGCCTGCGACAAGCAGGATGGGCGAAAATCCAAAAATGGAGTTCATAGTTTTCCTTTGCAGCTAGCGAATAGGGGTTGTTGAACCATCTTCAGTTATCAGGCTGACCGCCGATTTGCCGCCGCTAGCTCACGACGAACATCGGCAATAGCCTGTTTAAGCAGAAAGCCTGAGCCGGAAGTCCTGACTTCGCTGGCGATCAGCCAGTAGGCGCTTTCGACCATGGCGAGAAATTCCTTTGCAGAAACTTTCTCGATTCGGCCGTCACGCCACAATGTCAATGCCGCATTGATCGCGCGTTTGAAGACCGCCGCGTCGTCCGCGATCCCAGCCAAATAGAGCATATTCGCTAACGAATATTGTTCGGGCAATTTGCTCCACAGATTGATCATCGTTTCAGCAAATTCGCTGCTTGATCGCAGTTCCTGGCTGGCAACGATGTGTTCGGCAATTGACTGTAAAACTTTCGGGTTGTCATCTGCTTGAGTAAAGACTGCTTGCATAACTTGCGTGTAAAACTGCGCATCATTTAGAGCATGCGCGTCGCTGAGCGTTGTGATCTCGCCTTCAGCCGCGCGCGCCAACAACTGCTGGCGCTTTGCGTCTTCGCGTAATCTGACATCTTCTTCAACCAGCGCTTTCGCCTCTTCAGCATGCCGTTTGGCAAATAATCCATCGAATTGAGAAGCAGGAAGTTGGCGGGATGTTTCCGGATTCGTTTTTTGATGTGTTGAAAGCCGGAGAGCAATCGCAGCAGCCATAATAAAGAAAAGCGAGATAAAAAGAATGATGATCATAACCGTTTGCCTAATGCAGAAGAGAAAAGTCAGGAAAACGTTTGGCCGAATTCTGTTGGGCTCAACTTCTTTGCCAAAGTACGGTGGCCGACTCAAGTGGGTTCAAAAACCGTTGCTAAATCTATATCAATCCAGAGAGGCTCGCCAAGCTTCGGGCACGGATTGGTTTATGGCAGCGCACGTATCGGGTAGAATCTCGCCCTTATCAAACCCTAGTCAATTTATGAAGGAGTTAAACCGATGCGGAATTTTTTGGAAAGCCGATTGGGCAAAGAGATTGAAGTTCAATGCGAAGGCACGATGATCAAAGGCAAGGTGGCGAAGATTGAAGGCAGCGTATTGTATCTGACAAAAGATAAAGATGAGGACGCTTGCTACGTCAACATTGACAAGATTCTGGTCGTTTGGGACTCGCGCGAAAAGAAAGCTCAGCCTCCAGGGTTCAGTCCGAAATCAAAGTAAAGTAACGACTAAGCTCGCGATAAAGCTGGAGGAGTAGAAAGGCAGACTTGGCAGACTTTCTTCTCCTCCAGCTTCCGTTTCATTTTATCTTCGCGCCACCTCCCAGTTTCCCGGCAGCGGCACGCGACGGAATCCGATCACTCGATCTCCCCAATAACCGGAGTAGAACGAGCGCACCACGCCTTGCGAAGTGGAAGCGTGGTAGAAGGAATATCCATCGCGCACAATGCCGACGTGGTTCAATCCTCTAAAAAAGATAAGCGTGCCGAACTGCGCTTCTTCTTCCCCGGAGGCTTCGGGCAGCGCCTGCCAGAGCGAGCGAGCAGAAGTTCGCGACAGATCAATGCCTGCGTCCTGAAATACCCGCCAAACAAATCCTGAACAATCATAACCGCGATCGTCCATGCCATTTGAGCGATAAGGCGCACCCAAACGATCCTGAATCGCGTCATAAAGCAATGCTTCAATTTCTTCGTTATGGGGTGACGCGCGGTTGCGTGAATGCAGTTTAGGGATCAAAGAAAATGATCCGCTGAAGTCCCCGCCCCGATCTGAATCAAAACCGTAGTTATTATTGCGGTTTTGCGCCTCAGCACGTTGTCCGGCAAGCACCAGCGATAGGGAAAGAGCCAACAGACGCACTACTAGCCGATATGCTTTAAGCATAATTCAAGGTCTCCTTTATTGATGTGTAGTAGGAAAGGGGTCGGCTAGATTGGTGAGACGAGCGGCAACGACAAAAGGGGGTTTGACAAAAAGAGGGCTTTGTTTTGAAAGGGGCTTTTAGGGAAGGGATGCGAGGCGCGCGGATATTAGCGACAAACGATTAATCTGTCACCAAAAAAATTAGAACCGCGTGAAAAGGCATAGGGGGATGTAATTGCCGTCAAATCCCGATCGAGGAGGGCAATTTCCAAAGTCATTGCGGATCGAATGACTGCTTCAAACTTCTCAATTTTATTCGCCGGTACTATGTGGCTCAGATACAGCCGTGCCGGGCGCACGGCGATAACCGGTTATGCGCGATTCCCAGTAACCGGCAAAGGTTGAAAGCGTTACGCCCTGTGACCGCGAAGCGTGATAAAAGGTAAATGCATCGCGCACTATGCCTACGTGCTTCAGGCCGTTAAAGAAGACTAGCGTGCCGAACCGGTTCGCTTCTTCTCCAGTGGCTTTGGGAAGTTGATCCCACAAAGCCCTTGCGGCAACTCGCTCAAAATCCGCGCCCGCGTCCCGAAAGACACGCCAGACGAATCCTGAACAGTCATAACCGCGATCATCCACGCCGAAGAAGCGGTAGCGAATCCCCATCCGTTGGGTGACCGCCTGATAGAGGGCAGCCGATGCTCCATCTGCAAACGCCAATGGCTGCGCCAGCAGCGGTGGGCGAAGCATCGGACGAAAAGCCGGAAAGACCAGCGATGTAAAATTCTCGAATTCAACAGGGGGCAACGGGGGTAACTGTGCCGCGGACTCTTCATTTGCCGGACGGTTAAATACGGTTTGTGCATTCACGCACAGGGGAAAACCGGCCAACAAAACCGCGCAACACAACAGCCGGAAAGCTGTCGTCATAAATCGAGTTCTCCAATGTCAAATTTAAATTCGTTTCGTTTACTTTGCTGAGAAGTACTACCAATGTGGCAAAATCCTAGCCGGTTCAGCCGGTTTTGTCACGCCCCCGAAATTTATGGAGCAATCAAATGGTTACCTCTGAAATTCTTGAACAGCTTTCCGCAATCGTTGGAACTGAATATGTCACCACCGCGCCCGATGTCGTTGCCGCCAATTCGCAAGACGCGCTGAAGCAGGTCTTCTGCGCTGACGCCATTGTTTTCCCACGCACCGCCGAAGAAATCGCTGCGATTCTGAAGCTGGCGAACGAACAGAAATTTTATGTCACGGCGCGCGGCGGAGGCGTGGGGTACACCGGCGGCGCAGTTCCAATTCGAGGCGGCATTGTGCTGGCCACCAGCCGAATGAATCGCATACTTGAAATCAACAAAGCTGATCTGGTCGCAGTCGTTGAACCGGCGGTGAAAAATTATGACTTGCAACAAGCGGTTGAGGCTGAAGGCTTGTTCTATCCGCCCGATCCGTCAAGCTGGAAAGAATCATTCATTGGCGGCAACATCGCGCTCAATGCTGGTGGTCCTCGTTGCGTGAAGTATGGCAACACAAAGCAGTTCGTATTGGGATTGGATTTCGTCACGCCGACCGGCGAAATCGTTAAAGCAGGCACGCGCACGCCGAAGAATGCCACCGGCTTTCATTTGGAAAGCTTGCTGGTCGGGAGCGAAGGCATGCTCGGCATCATCACCCGTTGCATCCTGCGCTTGCTGCCAAAGCCCGAAACGCGGCGGACTGCGCTGGCCATCTTTGAATCGGCGCAAGACGCCTGCAACTGCGTTGCCGACTTCACCTCGTCCGGCATTCTGCCCGTAGCGCTGGAACTGCTGGACCGCATTTCAATCAACGCCATCGAAGATTTCGAGCCTTCCGGCCTGCCGCGAAGCGCCGGCGCGTTGTTGATTATTGAAGTGGATGGATTGCGCGAAGCCGTTGCCCGCGAAGCCGAGATCGTTCGCGAGATGTGCGCCAAACATCATGCCATTAAATTCACCGAAGCCGCTAACGACGCCGAGGCCGATGCCATATGGGAAGTCCGCCGCAAGATGTCTCCGGCGGTTGCCAAAACCGGCATCATTAAACTCAACCACGATGTGGTCGTTCCGCGTTCGCGCATTCCCGAAATGCTGGAATTTCTGGAAGGCTTGAGCAAACGCTCCGGCTTCCTGATTCCCACCTTCGGCCACGCCGGAGACGGCAACCTGCACACCAACGTCATGTTGCAAACCAACGACGAAGAAACACGCAAACGCGGCGCGGCGACAGTGCGGGAAGTCTTTCAGAAAGCGTGTGAACTCGGCGGGACAATTTCGGGCGAACACGGCGTTGGCTATGCCAAAGCGCCGTACCTCGATTTGGCATTGACCGGGCCGACGATTGAATTGATGAAAACGATCAAGCGGGCGATGGATCCAAATGGAATTCTGAATCCGGGCAAAGTGTTTGAAACTCCGCTGGCGGCGCACGAGGTGGGATTTATCAACGCAAATCAACCTTGTTGCTGAGAAATGGAGAGGCAGCGAGTGCCGGGAATCTGCAGCTCACTGTCTCTGATTCATCGGTTCCTAAAACTACTCCGCTTTCGGCCCCGAAGCCTTCACTCCATCCGACACGCCAGCAGCGAACTGCTCGAAGTTATCGCGAAAGAGTTTGGCCAAATGCCGCGCCTTCTCGTCATAAGCGTTTGGATTCTTCCAGGTGTTGCGTGGCTTCAAAACTTCGTTCGGCACATCAGGACACGAAGTCGGCACATGAACGCCGAAGATCGGATCGACGTCGGTAGCTATGTTTGCTAGCCGCCCATCCAACGCTGCGCGCACCATTGCTCGCGTGTGGGCGATCTTCATTCGCTTGCCTTCACCATAAGGGCCACCGCTCCAGCCGGTGTTGACCAGCCAGCAAGTCGCGTTGTGTTTGGCAATCCGTTCGCGCAGCAATTCGGCATACACGCCAGGATGGTGAACCATAAACGGCGCGCCGAAGCAGGCGGAAAAGGTCGCTTGTGGCTCTTTGCTCAAACCTTTCTCCGTACCCGCGACTTTCGCCGTGTAGCCAGAGATGAAGTGATACATCGCTTGTTCCGGCGTCAGTTTTGAAATCGGCGGCAGGACGCCGAAGGCATCGGCGGTGAGCATAATGATATTTTTCGGATGGCCACCCATTCCAGAAGGCTCGAAGTTGGGAATGTGCGAAAGCGGATAAGCCGCGCGCGTGTTTTCGGTCAGGCTTCCATCATTCAGATCCAGCCGCCGCGTGATCGGGTCCATCACCACGTTTTCCAGCACGGTGCCAAACCGCCGCGTGCATTCGTAAATATCCGGCTCGGCTTCGGGTGACAGATTGATGACCTTGGCGTAGCAGCCACCTTCGAAGTTGAACACGCCGCGATCCGACCAGCCGTGTTCGTCATCGCCGATCAACCGGCGTTCGGGATCAGCCGACAAAGTAGTTTTGCCCGTGCCCGACAGGCCGAAGAAGATCGCCGCATCTTCGTTTTTGCCGATGTTCGCCGAACAGTGCATTGAGAGCGTTCCGCGCAACGGCAACAGATAATTGAGCAGCGTAAAGATGGACTTCTTCGTTTCGCCCGCGTAGCTGGTGCCGCCGATCAAAATCAGCTTGCGGCCAAAATCCATCAAGATGAACGTGCCTGAAGTTGTGCCGTCGGTTTCCGGATCGGCTTGAAGCGACGGCGTGTTGATGACCGTGAATTCAGGAACGTGCGAAGCGGCCTGGGTATTCCAATCGGGCCGGACGAACATATTGCGTGCAAACAAACTGTGCCAGGCGTATTCGGTAACGACGCGAATCGGGATGCGGTATTCGGGATCGGCTCCGGCAAAACAGTCCTGCACGTATACGTCGCGGCCTTGCAAATGTATCAGGACTTTATCAAGCAACCGGTTGAATTTGGCCTGTTCAATATTGCGATTGACTTTTCCCCACCAGACATTCTTTTCCGAAGATGCTTCGCGAACGATGAACTTGTCATTCGGTGAACGGCCTGTGTGCTGTCCCGTATTGACTACCAATGGGCCCAGATGCGCGATCGTTGCTTCGTCGCGTTTGATCGAATGCTCGTACAGTTCAGCCGTCGTCAGATTCCAATAAGCATTATTGATATTCGTGATGCCGTGGTTTTCCAGACCGAAGGAACTTGGATTCCAGCCTGCGTGATTACCCATGACTCTCCTTATAGCAGGTTTCAGATGCGTGCGACGTAGGGCAGGTTCTCAACCTGCCTTACTCAAACCTCGCGGGCAGGTTGGGAACCTGCCCCACGATTGGCGGCCGCAGGCACTTGAAAACCGCTGTAATGGTGCGCTTGGTCAAACAAACGAAGTAAGTTTGATCCTGAATTGATGAAAGCGCGGAACAGGCCGCGCTTTGAGGATCATTTCGATTTTTTATAGCGCGATTACGATAATGTGCGCCAGAGAAAAGAGCAACCAAACTAAGCCGCGCCGCGCTATTCATTTTGCAAATTGAGGCGAATGGTCGAATTTTCATCCGGCGCGGTTTCGGTCAGCGCTGCCTGCATCTCTGGCGCTACGCCAAACCAGTTCGTTCGCCAAATGAACAAGGTCGAAATGACGACGATGACTGTCGCCACCGCGCCACCTTCGGGGCCGTAGCTGCCACCGGTCAACCACAATGGCGCGCCGCTGGTTGCAACCAAAATAGAATGTTGCGGAATTGTCAGTCCGCTGACGGGTAAACCAAACACTGCGCCCATCGTCCAATTCCAACCGAAATGCAGCGCCGTCGGCAGCCACAGGCTGCGCGTCTTCAGATACGCCACCGCCAACCACACTCCCGCCAGCACAGTGTTCACGGTGGAAAACAAAGTCCGGCCATGATTTTCCCAATGGCCATACCCGAAGTAAATCGAAAGCAGCAGGAGGGGCACAATTGGCGGCAAGCCGCGCAGCAAGGTCTGAAACGCATAACCGCGATAGATCAACTCTTCAAACGCCGCGGCCAGAATCAGCAGCACCAGCGCCAGCAAAACTTCTTTGACTGTCAGAAGCAATCCCGCCGAATCAACGCCTCCTCCCCTCCACCAAACCGAATTCAAGGCGATGCGCGTCCCACCGCCGATAACCTGCAATCCGGCGACGACAGTAATCATTACCGCGCTGATGGCAAAACCTAGCAGCACTTCCCGCCGCCAATTTTGATGCAGCGCGAACCCTAGCGAGCGCAAACTGCGCTGATCCAGAAAGCGCAAACACAGCCACGAGATGAACACCACCCACGCAATCAATACGGCGTAAGTGAAGATCATTGCCACGCTGACCTCGAAGACAGCGCTCGTCTCCCTTTGGCTTGATTTGAAAATCAGTGACATCAACCATTGCGGCAAGGTAAGCACAAACAGAAATGCCAGCGCCCCCCAGCCGCTGCGCAAGAGTTTAGTTTGCGGATCAATAAAGAAGTCTATGATGTTCATATCGAAACGCCATCAAGGCGGGCGGATGATAGGGCGACGTGCCGCGACTCAGCAAATGCCGCTGATAATCGAAAGCCGTGACTACAAAGGGCGAAAACGCTCTGCTAGAATCCGCAGGTTGCTGATCGAGCTTCAATCATCACCATGCCATCATCAAAAGAGCTTCCCAACTTGCCTGAAGACACGCAACGCCGGATCCGCAGCCCCTATAGTATTCGGCGGCGGCGATGGCGCATTGTCATTCTGGCGGTGGCGACTGTGCTGCTCTTCAGCTTGTTGTTCGTGCAATCGGCGTTCGACACGCTGAAATGGCTGAAGCCCGTGTCGGCCAGCGGGACGCTGATTCTCTATTCGCTTTCAACGGTCAATCTGGTGGCGTTCATCGTGCTGTTGATGTTGCTGGTGCGCAACATCATCAAGTTGAACCGCGAGCGCGCCGGTTCGCGGCTGGGCGCAAAGTTCAAAACCCGTCTGGTTAAATTCTCAATCGCGCTGTCGCTGTTGCCGGTGATCTTTCTATTTTTTGCAACTAGCGGGCTGATCAATCGCAGCGTGGACAAATGGTTCAGCGAACCGGCGCGCGAAATGGTCATCAACGCGCGGCAGATTCAGCGCGCCTACGTCGAAAAAGAGATGGGCGACCTGAAGCAATTGTCTTTGACGATGGCGCGGTTGATGGCGCGAACGGATGATGAGCAGATCAATGACGCGTTGGCTTCGGAACTGAAAACGCAGGATCTTTCGCTGGCTCAGGTCTTCGATCAAACCGGCTTCCTGATTGCGGAACAATCGAAACTCCATCTGAATATGCCGATGCAGCAGTTCTCTGATTTTCGAGACGGTACGAACGCCAAGGCTAACTCCGGCATGGTTACTGATGCGGAAGGAAAAGTTTATCTGGTTGCTTCTGCGCCTATACCCAAACTGGTCGGCAGGACGCTGTTTATCGCGCAGCAGATTCCGCAGGAAATTACTGACCGCATTCACAAAATTGATGAGCTTGAAGCCGCTTACGATTCGCTCAAGCGCGATCAGAATAAAGTCAAAAACACAGCGCTGCTGACGCTCGGATTGATTACATTGCTGACGCTGTTCATCGCATTCTGGCTGGCGATTTACCTGGCGCGCACCGTCGCTGAACCGGTACAAAGACTGGCCGAAGCAACAGAACGCATCAAACAGGGCGATTTGACGCACCGCGCGGAAGTTGTCGGCGATGATGAACTGGCGGCGTTGGCGCTTTCATTCAACGAAATGACGGCTGAGTTATCCGAAAACCGGCGGCGGCTGGAACTCTCCGCCGAAGAGCTTCAATCAAGCAACGCCGCGCTGGGCGAACGGCGCGGCTACATCGAAGCGATCTTGCAAAGCTTGTCGGCGGGCGTCATATCTTTGGATGAAAACGGCGGCGTGACGACGATTAACGATGCGGCGCAGACGCTGCTGCGGATTGAACCGGCCCCGCTAGCGGGTGTAGCGCTCGATTCGCTGTTGCCAGAAGAACAACGCGAAGAATTGTGGCGGATGATTCGCCGTGCGACACGCCTGAGGTCAATCACACGCGAAGTCCATTTCACACTGGCCAACCAGGCAAAAGTTGATGCGGCGGTAACCGTCACGGCGCTGCAAGACCCGCGTGGCCAATCACGCGGCGCAGTGATCGTCATCGAAGACCTGACCGAACTGATCGAAGCTCAACGTCGCGCTGCTTGGAGCGAAGTTGCCCGGCGCATGGCCCACGAAATCAAAAATCCACTGACGCCCATACGCCTCTCAGCCGAACGGCTGGCCAAAAACCTGATCGGCGAGGCAACAGGTGTGGGCTCTATAGGTGGGACAACGCCTGCGAACCATTTAAGCGAACACCAGACGAAACTCGTCCGCGAATGCACTTCGATGATCGGAGCTGAGGTTTCCACCTTGCAGCGAATGGTGGATGAATTCTCGGACTTCGCGCGCTTGCCTAATGCCAGACTCGAACCGGCTTCGCTCAATGAAGTCATCGCTAATGCCTTGAAACTGTACGATGAACGGATGGATGGGATTCATCTGGAAAGCCATTTGGCTGCCGGACTACCGATGGTGATGCTCGACGCTGAGCAGATAAAACGTGTTCTGGTCAACCTGATTGACAACGCGGCTGAGGCCCTGACGCCCTCTTCCGGTAATGCCAATGGCGACCGCCGCATCATCGTCAATACGCGCGAAGTTGCCGCGCGCGAAACGATTGAACTAATCATTGCAGACACCGGCCCCGGCATCGCGCCCGCAGACCGCGAACGCATCTTCGATCCGTATTTTTCCACCCGCAAACGCGGCACCGGCCTGGGTCTGGCCATCGTCAGCCGCATCGTCGCCGAACATCAAGGCCGCATTCGTGTGCAAGAGAACTTGCCGCGCGGCGCTCGCTTCATCATCGAATTGCCTCAATCAAAAGATATGTAGTCAGAACTTCTCGCGGATTCTGAGGTAACTGGCAAAGCGCGGCAGGCCATTCTTCGTCAGGCCACGATAGGTATACGTAACCGCCGTGCCAATCGCTGGCGGATTGGCGCGCACCACATCGGTAAAGCCCGTGCCGATTTGGAAGCGTTTGCCGTCCGCCGTTTCGACCCGCAGCGCGCCCATCATCCCCGTGTACTTGCCTTTGCCCGGCACGTAGCTGATCACCGTCGCCTCGGCGTCATCCAACGGTTTTAACTTCAGCAGCGCATCGTTGCGACCCGTGACGTAAGGCGCATCGGCGCGGTGCAGCATCAAGCCTTCGCCGCCCGCGCGGACGATTTCCGTAAGCTTGCGTTTGAGCGCGGCGTTGTCAGCCAGACGGAACTGCTCCACGGCGACGAGTTGCGGAAAGCCAGCCTGGGCAACGATGCGTTTGATCTGTTCGTACCGTTCGGCAAACGTCCCCGGCTTATCGGGCAGTTCAAAGATCATATATTTGATTTGCCGCCATTCGTCATCTTGTGGCGTCGTTTTGCGTACCGCGCCTGACAGCTTTTCAAACTGCCCGCGCGCGATCCACAACTCGCCATCGAGCGATTGTCGCGGCAATTTGGCAATGAACCACGCAGGCGCGGCCAAGACGTTGCCCGCGCGCGAACGCAACGCCTTGCCATCCCACAACGCGCGCACGCCGTCATATTTTTCGCTAACCAGATACGGCGTCGGATTAATGTCGCCGTTGGCTACGTTGGCCAGCAAGGGGCGCGGCGTTGTGTCCGGGGATTGTGCGTGAACGAAGGGCGAGAGCGATAAACAAAGGACGGAAAGGGAAAGGCGAAATATAGGCTGCATAAGGCTGACTCCTGTAATGGTGAGTTGAATCTGCTTTTTCTCGACCAGCAAATGCCCGGTTGGCATTAGTAGCACATGGCTTTTTTCGCCCGATCATCTTAACTCTGCCGCTTTGTGCTGTTCAATTGCTAATCAACTGATTCCGCCAGTATACGCGCTTGCTTGAATTGCACGGGGACGGCGGCCTTGCGGCTTCCTGCCTTTGCCGACGTATAATTCGGTGCGGCGCAAACCAATCTTTCATTATGGCTCACTCAATTTTGATCGTGGATGATGAACCCGGCATCCGCCAATCGCTTGGCGGTGTGCTGGAAGACGAAGGCTTCAACGTCTCTGCCGTTGCAAGCGGCGAAGAGTGCTTGCAGGCCTTCGAGAAACGGCTGTTCACCTGCGTGTTGCTGGACGTGTGGTTGCCGGGCATTGATGGATTGGAGACCTTGGAACGGCTGAAAGCCAATTACCCGGATGTCAGCGTTGTTATGATATCCGGCCACGGGCGCATCGAGACCGCCGTCCGCGCGACCAAGCTGGGCGCATACGATTTCATCGAAAAACCGCTGTCGCTGGAAAAAACCGTGCTGGCTGTCAAAAACGCCATTCGCCAACGCGAACTGGAAGCGGCCAATTCAGAGTTACAAGCCAGGTTTGAAAAAAGCTACGCGATGGTCGGCGAATCAGTGCCGATGCGCGCCTTGCGGCAACAGATCGCTTATGCCGCGCCGACCACCGGGCGCGTGTTGATTTACGGCGAATCGGGAACAGGCAAAGAACTGGTCGCACGCGCGCTGCATGCGCAATCCGCTCGCGCCGCTCGGCCATTCATCGAAGTCAATTGCGCGGCGATTCCCGAAGAGTTGATCGAGTCCGAATTGTTCGGCCATGTCAAAGGCGCGTTCACCGGCGCGACGACGGCCAAGCGCGGCAGGTTCGAGTTGGCCGACAACGCGACGCTGTTCCTCGATGAAGTGGGTGACATGAGCGCACGCACGCAAGCGA
>JBDSAM010000393.1:0-3427 GCA_039922135.1 Blastocatellia bacterium | reverse complement strand
TAAAGACCTGCCTGTTTCTCAAGTGCTGACAATGGATCAACTGCTGGGCATTTCGCTGGCCACGCAGCGGCTGACGCTGGTGCTGCTGGCCGGCTTCGCCGCGTTGGCGCTGCTGCTGGCGGCCATCGGCATTTACGGCGTGATTGCCTATTCCGTCCGTCAGCGCACACACGAAATCGGCATTCGGATCGCACTGGGCGCGCAAACCCGCGACGTGCTGCGACTGATCATCGGCCAAGCCATGAAGCTGGTCGTTGTCAGCGTCATCATTGGACTGGCTGGGGCGCTGGCGCTGACGCGATGGCTGACGGCGTTGTTATTCAACGTGAAGCCAACTGATCCGCTAACGTTCGGGGCGATTGCGGTTTTGCTGACGGCGGTTGCGCTGCTGGCCTGTTATCTGCCAGCGCGGCGCGCGACGAAGGTAGACCCGATGGTGGCATTGCGATATGAGTAGTTCGTCAATCAATTCCAAGTGACATGGGTTTTTCGTAACTGCTCAGCTTGGTTCACAGGAGTGAATTGAGCATTGGTTATTGGACATTGTTAAACAGGAGGGAAGACCCTCTCCCTTGTTCATCGGTGGCCCATGTCCAGTGCTCGATGGCCAATGCCTGAGTAGTTACGTTTTTTCTTTGATTTTTCCGGCAGTTTAGGTGTTGAAGCTAAACCTGGCTTCTGAGCAAAAAGAAGAGAGCCTCGCCCAGGCGCGTACGCCAGCCGCGATTCCGCCAGCCTTCCAGCGTGACACGTTGGCAAGCGGGCAGATCGTCGCGGAATATCCCTTCCCATTTCGCTGCAAAGTCGCGGCCATAAACGCAGACGTTGTTTTCATCGTTGAGCGCAAACGAGCGGCTGTCGAAGTTGGTTGTTCCAACAGTCGCCCATACGCCGTCGCAAACCATGAACTTCTGGTGCAGCATCGTCTGGTTGTATTCGTAAATTTCGACGCCCGCTTCCAGCAGCGGCCCATAAAGCCGCGTGGTGTTGTAGCGCGCCAGATGCGTATCGTTGTGAATGCCGGAGACCATGACCTTGACATCAACGCCGCGCCGTTTGGCGTCAATCAAAATCCTGGTCGCCTGCGCGTCGGGGATGAAGTAGGGGTTGGCAATAAGGATGGATCGGCGGGCACAGGCTATGGACAGGTAATACATAATCCGCACCGTCGAAGACCCCGTTTCCGGCGAACTCAAGATGGATTGCACCTCCAACCCTCCGTCAGCGTTGTGCTGCGGGAAGAAGGCATCGCCGGAAATCAGCTCACCAGTCGTCTCCAGCCAGTTGCGCGTGAAGGCCGATTGCAGCGTCGCGACCGCCGGGCCTTCCAGCCGAATCTGAATGTCTCGCCAATGATCCGGGTCTTGCGCGTGGCCGACCCAATGATCGGCGATGCCTGCGCCGCCCGTGAAACCGATGCTTCCGTCAACAATCAATGATTTGCGGTGTGTGCGATTGTTGATGCGATTGAGCGAGTACCAATGCACCTGGTGATACCAGCGCAATTCGCAGCCTGCATCTTGGAGCGTTTTCAAAATCTCGTCGCTGATGCTGGAAGAACCGACTGCGTCCAGCAATATCTTGACAGATTTGCCTTCGCGCCTTTTGGCAGCCAGAGCCTCGGCAAATTTCTTTCCGATTTCGCCCGCCCAATAAATATAAGCCTCAATCGTCACCGAGCTGCGCGCTTGATTGATTGCTTCCAGCATCGGTGGATAGAACTCGTCACCGTTGTTATAAATTTCGATCTTATTGCCGGGCAAGAACGGCGTGTCCGTCGAGCCGGAAATGCTGGGCAGGAACTCCGCTGATTCGATGGCGAAATCATAGTTCAGCCCGTATTCCGGAGACTCTTCGACTGGATTGAAGATGAATGCGACAACCGCCAGCAGCGCCAGCGATCCAATCAGCAGCCATCGTTTCCAACTGAATTGAGCGATTTGCAGTAATAACCACAGCATCGCACGCCAGATATGCCGGCGCAGACGCACTAATAATCCCGCGCCCGGCGGCGACCCGTGGGATTGTTGCCGCACGTGGCGCAATTGCTCCAATTCGGGTGCGGACTCCTGCAATGATTTTAATTTCTCTTTCTCTTTCATTCTTATCCTTCAGTGTGCGGGTGAATGTGCATGTTGGACGTTCTAGTTTCGCCTGCGCCAGTCAACGATCTTTGATCGAAAATTGATGCTTATGAATTCGTGCGAATTATATTCCGTAGCTCTGAATTTGCACTTCTGTTTGGATTAATCAAAGTTGTAATCACCTGGTAAATCGCGGGACTGGGCTGTCCATTGTTGGGAAGGCTGTTTCCTGGAAACGAACAATGCGACTCAAATGACTTTCCAGGCAAAACCATTTCAATGCGGTGGTAAAAAGACTTAGCTTGATAAGTTCAATGGCATAAAGTTTGAACCTGTCGCCCTGGTGCACTCGCGGCTCAGTCATCGCGATAGTGTTGGCGGCGGTAGGCACTTACGGCGTAATGGCCTATTCCATCGTCGCGCTGCCGGCCTGTTACATTCCGGCAAGGCGAGCGACAAAGGTAGATCCGATGATTGCACTCCGCTACGAATGACAATAACGATACGAACGAAAGGAACTCAACAATGAAAAATCTGATCCTGATTGCTTTTGCTTTAACGCTGATGACTTCTTTTTCTGCCGCTCAGGCTCAATCGCCGTCGCCATCTAATGACGAGCGTGAGGCCGTTCGGCTGGCTGTGCTCGATTATGTCGAAGGCGTCTACAACGTTGATCCCTCGCGCATCGAACGCAGTGTCCATCCCGATCTGGCCAAGCGCGGTTACTATCGCGAGAAGGGCAAAGATGTCTACACCAGCAATCCGATGACCTACGCCAAATTGATCGAAGTCGCCAAGACCTGGAACAAGAGCGGCAAACTGCCGAAAGACGCGCCTAAAGAGATCACTATCTTCGAGGTGCAAGACCAAACGGCTTCCGCCAAGCTGGTCGCCGACTGGGGCACGGATTACTTCCACTTGGCCAAATACGAAGGCAAATGGAAGATCGTCAACGTCCTGTGGCAAAGCCCGCCGCCGAAAAAGAATTGATCAAATGTCGATAGTCCCGCATTCGGGCAGCAATCATTGGCTAATAAATGCTGCTGCCTGAATGCGGGATTCCGATCTCAATTGCCCCATCGCCATCAGCCTTTCTCTGCAGACCTTCTCCGGCCTTCTGGCTAACTTCGTTCACATACAATTCGTATGCTAAGCTCGCCTTATCCCATATTTTTACAGTTGAGGATAATTATGATCCAACGCTCCAAACTTGCTTTATCGCTGGCCAATTACCAAAGACAACTTTTCGTGCTCGCTTCGCTCTCTTTCTCAACCATGTTATGCCTGGGGCTGCTGGCGCTGCGGGCCTGGCATTACCACAGTTCCACGCAAAAGTGGCTGGT
>JBDSAM010000392.1:0-9664 GCA_039922135.1 Blastocatellia bacterium | reverse complement strand
CAGTATTGTTCACTCGCACAATTGAGCCAGGAACGAAGCCACTGCCATTGATCGTCAGTGTAATGGCCCCCGCACCCGCCATCACCTGCGTGGGGTTGATGCTGCTGATCGCCGGTGCCGGATTGCTAAGGGAGAAGTTGACAGCGTTCGATGTGCCGCCCGCTGGCGGCGGGTTGAAGACCGTGACCGGCGCAATGCCTGCGCCCGCCAAAAGCGAAGCCGGAATCGCCGCTGTCAACTGCGAATTGGTGACGAAGGTCGTCGGCACGTCAATGCCATTGAAACGGACCACTGAATTGGCCACGAAATTGACGCCGCTGACCACCATTGTGAACGCCCCGCCGCCTGCCGCAGCCGCATCAGGGCTGATGCTGGTGATGCGCGGCACCGGATTGTTGACGTTAAGCGTCAGCGGGTTGGACATTCCGCCGCCAGGAGGCGGGTTGAAGACATTGATCGTCAATGCCGCCCCCGCCGCTACATCCGCCGCCGTAATTTGCGCGGCCAGCGTCGTTTCAGAAACAAAGTCGGTTATGCGGTCCGTGCCGTTGACCCGAACCACGGAATCCGATGAGAAGCCCGTGCCGGTAATCACCAGTGTGAAGCCCGGCCCGCCTGCCAGCACTGTGTCAGGGCTTAGAGCTATTAAACGTGGCAGCGGACTGCGATCACGGATCGGAAGTGCAATAACATTCGATGATCCGCCGCCTGGCGCCGGATTGATGACTTGGATGTTGAGCGAGCCGACATTGGCAACTTCTGCCGCTGTGATCTGTGCCGCCACTTGTGTGTTGTTAACGAAGGTGGTCAGGCGGGTGACGCCGTTGACCGCGATCTGCGCGCCCTGGACGAAGCCCGTGCCGTTGACCGTCAGCGTGAAGCCCGAACTGCCTTTGGCAACAACCGATGGGTTAATCGTTGTGATGACCGGCGGCGGATTGACGATGGTCAGAACAGCATCATTCGATGTGCCTCCGCCCGGTGCAGGAGAAACCACGCGAATTGCCACCGTGCCCGCCGACGCAATGTCTTCCGCCGAAATCTGCGCTATCAGCTTGGTGTCGCTGACAAACGTTGTTGGACGGTTCGCGCCGTTAAATTGCACGACCGACCCCGCTACGAAACCAGTGCCGTTGACCGTTAGCGCAAATGCGCCTGTACCTGCGCCAATCGTTGCCGGAGCGATCGAGGTAATCGTCGGCGTTGGGTTCGGTGGAAGTGTGATGGCAAAGGTCAGCGTGTTCGATTCACCGCCGCCCGCAGGAGGCGTGAAAACCGTGACCAGCGCCGATCCGGCAGCAGCCAAATCGCTGGCCGGAATCTGCGCTGTCAATTGCGTGCTGTTGACGAAGGTTGTCGGACGCGCCTGTCCATTCCAACGCACCACTGAGTCGGTCACGAAGTTCGTGCCAGTGACCGTTAGGGTGATGGCGGCACTGCCGACCAGAGCGTTTGCTGGATTGATCGAAATAATGCGCGGCAATGGGCGCGCGGCTTCGGTAATAGTGAAGGTAACAGCATTCGACAATCCTGCTCCCGGCGCAGGACTGAAGACCGTAATGGTTGCTGTTCCCGCACTGGCAATGTCCGATGCAGGAATCTGCGCCGTCACTTGGGTCGTGTTGTCTACGGTAGTCGGGCGATCTACCCCATTCCAGCGCACAACCGAACCGGGCGCGAAGTTCGTGCCAGTAACGGTCAGTTGGAATGCCGGGCCACCCGCGACACCCGAACTCGGGCTAAGCAGCGTGATTACCGGCGGAGCGAAGCTGATCGTTAGCGTTGCGGCATTCGAAGTGCCACCACCCGGGGTCGGACTAACGACGGTGATAACCGCCGTGCCGCCGCTGGTAATGTCTGTTGCTGAAATCGTCGCGCGCAATTCAGTCGCCGAAATAAACTGCGTCGCACGATCCTGATTGTTCAGGCGCACGACTGAAGACGAGACGAACCCGGTGCCCGTCACCGTCAGCGCGAATGCAGGTCCGCCCGACGTGACTGGGTTCGGGCTAAGCGCAGTGATTTCTGGCTTGGGATTAGGCGGCGTGGTGATCGTCAGGATCGCCGCATTTGACGTTCCACCGCCCGGCGGAGGCGTAAAGACAGTGATGCTGGCATTGCCTGCATTGGCAATGTCCGCCGCCGCAACCTGCGCAGTCAGTTGCGTGCTGCTGACAAAGGTCGTTGGCAGGGAGTCGCCGTTGATGCGGACGACAGATGATTGAACGAAGTTCGAACCATTGACCGTCAACGGGAAGCCCGGATTATCAGTTTGCACTGTCGCCGGGCTGATCGTCGTGATGCGCGGGATACCCGACGGAGCGGCAATTGTGAAGGTAACGGCATTCGATGCCCCGCCGCCCGGAGCAGGATTGACAACAGTGACACTGGGAGTGCCCACAGTGTTCAAGTCGCTGGCCGGAATCTGTGCGCGCAATTGGGTGCTGCTGACGAACGTCGTCACTTTATTAACGCCGTTCAACTGCACCATCGCACCGGGCACGAAGTTCGATCCGTTGACCGTCAGCAGGAAGCCCTGGCTATTCTGTGCCGCCGAATTCGGGCTGATTGTTGTTATCACCGGCGTCGGATTGGTGACGTTGATACTAAGTGAGTTCGATGTGCCGCCGCCTGGCTGCGGGTTCTGCACGCTGATGCTGATGGTATTGGTTTCAGCAATGTCCTGCGCCAGCAGCGTCGCCGTCAATTGCGTTGAGCTGACAAAGTTCGTCTGGCGCTCAGCCGTCACGCCGTTGACCGTCACGCGCGCAACCGCGCCGTTGACGAAGTTCGTGCCGTTGATAGTGATCGTAAAGTTGTTGCCACCCACATTGACCGTGCCCGGCGTAACGGTGGTCAGGCTGGGTGTTTGGTTGATCTGCGGTTGAAATGTAATAACGTCTGGCGTGAATGTCGTCGGCAGAACGTTGGCCGTTGCGTCCACGACTTCGCGGGCAATCGGCTGGTCGGCAAAACTGATCGTCGTCGAATTGACCGAATTGGAAGCCGGAACATTGAAGGTTAGCATGACAATCTGGCGCGCACCTGCGGCGATTGTCTGGCCACTGGATAGCGCCAGGCCAATGCCAACGCGGCCTTGCGAAATTTGCCCGGTGTTGATGTTGAACGCCGCCCCCTGCGCATCCGCTCCCAGTGTGGCGCTGACGAAGTTCAACTGCGTAGTGTCGAAGTTGACGCTGAAGCCGATGGCGTTCTCGTTACCCAGCGAATTCAATTCGATCACCAGCACGTTTTGCTGCCCGCGATTGAATGTCGTCGGCACGACGCGGATCGTGCGCGTCTGTTGCTCTTCATCAGGCGATGAGGTTTCGCGGCCTGCGAAATCCTTATCGAACGTAATGGCCGCGATGGCAGTACTGACGCCACCCGCCGCCACGGGCGTTTCCAACCCTGAGGCATAGCGTCCCGCCATTACCCAGTCGGCAATCGTCAGCTTGCCGTCGCCCAACGTATTTTTCGGAGCGCAATCGGCGCGCTGAAATTCGCTGCCGTCAGCGGGCGTATCCAACCCACTTACAAAACGCCCTACCTGCGCCCAATCCGCAACGGAAATCGAACCATTGCCCAGCGCGCGCGGGCTAACATCGCCTTCCAGACCCGGCGTAATAATCACGTTGCCTGCCGCATAGGTACCGACTACCGCGTTACCGCTGGCATCAACTATCCCGCGCACCACCGGATCGTCGCCGAATTCCACAACCGTCGCGCCAACACCTGGATTAGCTTTAATGGTAAAGGTGACCTTGGCAATTTCGCGAGTGCCGGTGCCAAAATATTGTCCTTGCTGCAACGCCAACTGAACGCCAACATGCCCTTGTCCTGTCTGACTGGTATTAACGTTGGCCGTGCCGGTCGAGGTATCACTGCCCAGCGCCACTTGTGGATTGCTGAGCAAGGTGGGATCGAATTTCAAGCTGAAGTTGAGTGAGTTCTCGTTGCCTTCGGAGTAGAAGGAGATGGGTACCGTCACCGTGCTGCCCGGCGCGGCGCTGTTGGTCATCACCTGCAACAGACGATTGCCTGGAACCTTCGCCTCAATTGTGTAGGATGAAGCGCCGCTGACGGCGGAAACGCCCACCAGATACCGCCCCGGCGCCAGCATCGCCGAAGTCGTGATGCGCTGAATGTTACCGCTCAATCGCGAATTACCGAGCGATTCCAGATCGGCTGCCCCGCTCTTCTCCTTCATCAGATAGAGCGCCAAGTTGGCTTGTCCATTAGCTCCGACTAGAAACAGATCAAGCCGCGAGCTTTGCGTCAATGTTACGGCATATAAATCTTCAACGGGATCGCTGGCCCCACCAGGAAATTGAACCGACATTACGGAGGTGTCGCCAACAGCGATATTGCCATTGCGTTTGCCAGGAGCCAGCAGCAAGGTCGCGTCATTTGGCGTCTCGTTCGGCTCAACTTCAGGAGAGATGTCCGTGCTGGTCACCGTAAACGGCACGGCATTGGACTGGCCGCCCAGCGTTGGCGGATTGGTGACGCTAACAGGATAGATTCCCGGCGTTGACACATCAGCCGCTGTTAAAAACGCAACCAATTGCGTGTTGGTGATAAAGACTGTCGTGCGCGGTTGGCCATTCCAGCGCACCGTGGATTGCTGATCAAAGAAGTTTGTCCCCGTCACCGTCAGTGAAAACGGTCCGGTTCCGGCGGAAGCTGAATCTGGAACGATCCGCGTGATCGTAGGCGGAGGTGCTACAGCATCAAGCTGCGTCGTCAATGTATAGCTGAGAGAAGTGCTGTTGTTCGCGCTGTCGAACGCTGAGACGCCGATGAAATACGTACCCGCGTCAAGATCAGGGAAGTCGGCTGGCGATGATAAATGCTCGGACAATGTGCTGCCGTTGGAAACACCTTTGGCAGTCAGCGTCGGATTGGCTTCTGTGCCTGTCTTTTTGAACAGAAACAGATCGAGATCGGTTGCCGCGTTGCTGTATGTCAGTGTGATGCCCAGGCGTAAAGTCTGCCCGGTCGGCACAGTGAATGTAAAAAAATCTTCGATCTTGTCTTTCTGGCCGCCGCTGTAGGTGTATTCATAGCTGGCGGCGTCGCCGAATTTGGCCGTGCCCAGCCGCTTGCCGGGAACTGAGATCGGCGTGGCCTGAGCCATTGTTTCATTTGGCTCCTGCTCCGGCTCGCCCGCTTGAAAGACGCCAGCCAGCGTAGCAAATGCCTGGTGGATCCTATTCGTGTTAGTTGCGGCGGAAGTTGATCTGACGATGGAAACGCCAGCAGCCAACAGAGCGCTCAGCAAACAAAAGGCGAGCGCATATTTCACAGTGATGGTGGATTTATTCGATACGTACTTCATAAGAAAATATACTCCTAACACAGAGCTTAAGGCGATTCTTCTCTAGAACTCAACTGGCAAGTAACTGCGGTTGTTTTAATGAACTTTGGGAATGTTCGTGCGCTTTTTTGCAGGCACGGCTTCTATTACCGGAGCACCAGGCAATTTTTCTGACGTTGTAAGGGCAAAAATGTTCGCTTGGAACAGATGGACGAATAATACCTGGAAAAGGTTGGCACTGCTACGACAAATTTCTTCAGGCTAAGCAACTTAATATTAAAACCGAAGACAATTGGGCACTCAAGGGGCGGAATATTAGCGGCGAGAGAAGGAATTGCGATTAAACAACCCGGCAACAGACGGTAATCAGCATATATTGGCTGTTGGCTGTCTGCCGCCAGATCGTGAAGATACAGTTTAAACCGCTTTGCCAAGGCGGCTGTGACGATATCCGTAGAAGAAATAGAGAATCAATCCTGCGATTAACCAGATCACAAACCGCGTCCAGTTAGTCCAGCCAAGTTCTGTCATCAAATAACCACAAGTCAGCAGGCCCAGCACCGGAATCAGCGACAGGCTCCGCAGATAACAGAAGATGGCAAGGATGAACGAAAGAATGATGTAGCCATACATCGGAATTCTATGCTTGACGACATCCCAACCGTGAACTGTCGAGTCTGAAAGATCGGTGCCGTTGAAGAAACTCATTAGCAGATCGCGTTTGAAGACAAGAAAGATAACCCAGACCAGAATGAAGAGCGCGGGCACGATGTACTTCGAATTAATGTAAGGGGTGCGGAATTTACGCTCAATCTTCTGCGTGGAATTGTCTAGAATCAGAACGCCGCCACAAACCAACACAAATGCGAAGAGCGTCCCGATGCTGGTCAGATCGGTAACCTCTGTTAAATTCATAAACAGCGATGGAATCGCCACAACCAATCCGGTAACCAGAGTCGCAAACCACGGGGTTTTGAAACGGGGATGAATCGAGGCGAAGATTTTCGGCAACAAGCCATCGCGGCTCATCGCCATCCAGATGCGGGGCTGCCCAAGCTGAAATACCAGCAGCACTGTCGCCATCGCAATCACCGCGCTAATGGCGACAATACCCGCTACCCACGGCAAGTTGACGCCTTCCGGTCCGAAGACGAAGGCCAACGGATCACCTACGGCCAGTTTTTGGTAATTGATCATGCCAGTCAGTACCAGGGCAATTAGCACGTAAAGAATGGTGCAGATGATCAGCGAATACATCATCCCACGCGGCAAATCACGCTGCGGATTCTTGCATTCTTCTGCTGTCGTTGAGATGGCATCGAAACCGATATAAGCAAAGAAGACTCCCGAAACGCCCTTCAAAACGCCAGCCAGGCCATTAGGCGCAAACGGACTCCAATTTGTCGGCTGGACGTAGTAGGCGCCAAGCACGATGACCAGAAAGATGACGCAGAGTTTGATGGCCACCATCACGTTAGATGCGCGTTTTGATTCCTGAATGCCAACAAAGACCAGCGCCGTGATAATCGCTACAATAACCAATGCCGGTAAATCGCAAACCAGATGAAATCCGCCGATTAGCGGCGCCTTCGTCCACGCCAGATAACCAGTCAGAGCGCCGCCGATGCCGTCCATTCCCTTAATCTGTTCAAGTGTGTTCCCCGCCTTGATCAGCGCGTCCACCTTGTCGAACCCGCGGGAAGCTGACAGAAAATCCATGGTCAGATTTTCCGGGATGTGAATGTTGTACCCTGCCATCAGCGTCGTGAAGTAATCGCTCCAAGAGATGGCGACGGCAATGTTGCCGATGGCGTACTCCATCAACAAATCCCAACCGATAATCCACGCGATCAATTCGCCGAATGAGGCGTACGCGTAGGTATAAGCTGACCCCGCAACGGGAATCATTGAAGCAAACTCAGCGTAACAGAACGCTGCGAATGCGCAGGCAATGGCCGTGAAGATGAAAAGAAATGCCACCGCAGGGCCACCGTTAAAAGCCGCATTGCCGATGGTCGAAAAGATGCCCGCGCCAATGATTGCAGCAATTCCCAGCGAGGTTAGATCAACTACGCCCAGAGTCCTTTTCAGCTTGTGGCCGCCGCTTTCGCTGTCGCTATAGCCTGCTGCCGCATCGCGCTGAATCAACTCGATAGATTTCGTGCGAAACAAAGTTCCAAGGTTCATAGGCCTGATTGCCACCTTTATAAGTTCGTTTTTTTATACGCTGGATTGCGAGGAGTGATACTGCCTGCTGCTTCGGGTACTGCTTAAAGCGGGCGAAGTTTGCCACACGTAAACATGGCAAGCAATCAATTTTGCTCTTTAACAGGTGTCCTCAATTGGCAGATGAGAAGTTGAAGGCAGGTCATCCTGGTAGAAAGAGATTAGCCTTCCCATCCATATTTCCCAATCAGTTTCACAAACTGGCAAGCGCCGAAATCTTCGGTCTTCGATCCATCTTCCGTGCGCGTAACGCGGATCAGGCGCTGCTCCTTCTCTGTGCCAATGGGAATCACTAAATGGCCACCGACTGTAAGCTGTTCCACCAATGGCTTGGGAATTTCGGGCGATCCGGCAGCAACCAGAATCCCGCGATAGGGCGCAAATTCGCGCCAGCCATACGTCCCGTCAAAACATTTGATCGTCGCGTTGTGAATGCCGAGTTCCCGCAATAATTCCTGCGCGCGGTGCGCCAGTTCCGGCAGGCGTTCCAGCGCGAAGACCTGCCCGGCGACCTGTGCAAGCACGGCTGTTTGATAACCTGATCCAGCGCCGATTTCCAACACGCGGTCATTCTTGGACACCTCCAGCAATTCGGTCTGCCGCGCGACAATGAAGGGCTGTGAAATGGTCTGGCCGAAATCAATCGGCAGCGCGTGATCGCCGTAAGCGTGGCCGCGCATTGCGTCCAGCACGAACAGATGGCGTGGAATCTTCTCCATCGCCGCCAGCACTCGTTCGTCGCTGATGCGGTGATGTTTGCGCAGCCAGGCGACCATCTCAGCGCGTTCGCGGACGAAAGCAGGGCTGTCTTTTCGGTTGTGGCCAGCATTGGTCATCATTAGGCATCAGGATAATTAGTGGGCAACAGATCGCTCCGATCTTTCAATTTTTCTAGCAGGCGGTAATCGGTCAAATCGGTTCTCAGGGGTGTGATTGAAACCAGGCCGTCGGCGATGGCAGCGTAATCGCTGCTCGGGTCTTCTTTCCACGAAAGCTTCTGCACGCCGATCCAGTAATACGGCTTACCGCGTGGGTCTATGCCTTCGACAATGTCTGACTCAGACGCCGCCACACCCTGATGCGTGAAGCGCACGCCGCGAACTTCGCCGGGCGGAACATTGACGTTCAGGATTGTTCCCTCCGGCAACCCTTCTTTCAAAACTTTACTCGTTAAATCCGCCGCGAATTTCGCCGCGTGCATGAAGTCGCCTTCGCGCGCAGTCAGGCTGACGGCAATGCCGGGCAGTTTGAAAATCGAAGCTTCGAGCGCGCCAGCGACCGTGCCTGAATAAGTCACGTCATCCCCAAGATTCGCGCCGTGGTTGATGCCCGAAATAACGATGTGCGGGCGCTCAGGCATGATTTTGGTGATTGCCAGCAACACGCAGTCCGTCGGCGTGCCATCAATCGAATAGCGCCGCTCGCCCATCAGGCGCGCGCGCAAAGGGCGGGTCAGCGTGATCGAATGCGCCGTCGCGCTCTGTTCCGAAGAAGGCGCAACGACGGTCACTTCACCGACAGCTTCCAGAGCCTCAGCCAAAGCCGCGATGCCGTCAGAAAAATATCCGTCATCGTTAGTTACTAAAATTCTTGGTTTTACTTCGCCGGGTTTCACTTTTGTATGATCTCTTTCGCTGAAATTGCTGAAGTAGGCGGCATCTTCTCGCATCAGCGCAGGCAAGGCAATAGTTGCCCCAAGCCTATATCTCATGCGTCTTCTGCCCAAAGTCTTTATAATCGGCCGCACTTATGCTGGATCATGAAAAACAAACCCAAGCCGATCTTGAGCGGGTGGGGCGAATCGCCGTCAGAGTCGTCTTGCTGGTCGCTGCTGTGGCCGCCGTCGCGTGGCTGGTTTATGCGCTGCGGACGGTCTTGCTGTTGCTAGCCTTCTCCGTGATCTTCTGTTACCTGATTGCGCCGCTGGTTGATCTGGCCGAACGTCCGTTGCGATTTAGAAACTCAGCGTGGCGAATGCCTCGTGCGCTGGGGATCTCGATTGTCTATCTGCTGCTGATTGGCGTAGTCGTCTTCGCATTGGATCGCGTCGCCCCTCTTTTTTCAGATCAGCTCAGCGCGTTTTGGGAAAATATGCCGAATTACGCGCAGCAGCTTGAT
>JBDSAM010000391.1:0-3857 GCA_039922135.1 Blastocatellia bacterium | reverse complement strand
CAGCACTATTTCGTCTCGATCAAACAAAACGCGCGCCGAAGAAGCGCGCGGGCATAACACAGGATCAGGGATTACCTAATCAAACAATCAACTCTATCCCTTATAGGAGGCACAGTAATGAAAGCTTTCAGGCATATTGCTGAACGGGCAGGATTTTGTTTGCTTCTCGCTCTGGCTTCAATGGCCACCGCGCGGGCGCAATCGCAGAGCACGACCGGAACCATTCAGGGCATGGTCGCGGATCAAGCAAGCGCAGTCATTCCCGGCGCGATGGTCGAAGTCAAAAACCTGGATACCAATCTCACGAAAACTTTAGCCACGGACGAAAGCGGCCGCTTCGTCTTCCTGCAATTGCAGCCCGGACGCTACACGCTGACGGCCGCAAAGCAGGGGTACGCCACGGTCGAACAGCAGAACCTTTCCCTAAACGTCGGTCAAACAGTCAGCTTGAATTTAAGCCTGAAAGTTTCAGCCGTGCAGGAGCGCATTACCATCACTGCTGCGCCAACTGTGGACACGGTCAAGACCGAATCCAGTTCGACCATTAATGAACTGGCCATCAATCGCACGCCGGTGCTGGGTAGGAAGTTTGAGGACCTGCTGACCTTAACGCCGGGCGTCAGCATTACGCAGGGGCCAGACGGTGACGAAATCAACTTCAACGGTCAGCGCGGCATCTTCAACAACATCAGCCTGGATGGCGGCGATTACAACAACGGCTTTTTCGCCGAACAAGCGGGCGGCCAGCGCGCGGCGATTGATATTCCAATTGACGCGATCAAAGAGTTTCAGGTTATCGCCAGCGGCGCCAGCCCTGAATTCGGGCGTTCGGCGGGCGGCACTGTCAACGTCGTCACCAAATCAGGCACAAACCAGGTACATGGTAGCATCTTCCATTATCAACGGCTGGAAGCGCTAACTTCGAACACCGCCGACGGGCAGCCGCTGAAAGATTTCCACCGTGAACAGACAGGCGGCACGATTGGCGGGCCGATCAAGACAGACCGCGCCTTCTTTTTTGGCGCATTCGAACACGTCAACGGCAATCTGACGCGGCCCAACCTGAGCGTGCCCATTGGGACGCCGTGTTCCGTGCAGACACCAACCATTCAGGCCAACGAAGCGTTGATCAACGGTAGCGCCGATTGCCAGCGGCTGGCGCTGATCAACTTCTTCAAGGCCACGCGCCAGCAGGACGAAAGCTTGCCGATCAAAAAGCCCGTCAACACGTCGGCTTTTTTGGGCAAGCTGGATTGGAATGTTTCATCGGCCAACAATCTGGCGATCTCTTACAATTTCAATCGTTCGAAGAAAGAGAACGAGACGTTTGATGTGCCGACTTACGGTACGTCGGCCAACGGCACCGAAGGCCCGGGCAGGATTCATGCATTCAACCTGAACCTTTACACCACCTTCTCGTCATCGTTGCTGAATGAATTCCACGCCACCTACCTGCGCGAAGATCGTCCGCGTTCGGCAACCAAATCGAACATCCCTGCTGACACGGCCATTGGCTTCGTGCCGTCTTTCCGCTTCGGCAATCCGTTCTTCCTGGGGCCGAATGTGGATGAGTTATTTCAGCGCTTCCAGTTGAAAGATAATTTTTCCATCGTCTCTGGCAACCACACGATCAAGTTAGGCGGCGATTGGACGTTCAGCAAAAACGCGCAAGTCTTCCGCGGTTTTTTTGAAAGCCGCTCGATCTTCGATAGCGTAACGGGCTTTCTGCGATATGCGTCGCCCGCCATTTTGGGCGCGGGGTTTGGCCCGAATATCAAGGGCTGTTCGAACGGCGCTTACGTTGCAGGCAGCGCCAATTGTCCGGCGGGTTCGACTTCTACCGGCGGGCCGCTGCTACTTTATTTACAGGGCGCGGCGCTGGATGGCCCGGCAACGGATGCGACGGGCGCGTCCAACATCAACAACAAAGAATATGCGTTGTTCATTCAGGACAAATGGCTGGCTCGGCGCGGCTTCACGTTGAATTATGGTTTTCGCTGGGAAGCACAGGTCTTCCCGAACGTGGTGACGCCGCCGTCACAGACGGCGTATGGCGCATTTCTGAAAGACCCACGATTCCCTTCGGACGGCACGCTGCACAGTGATTACAGGATGTTCCAGCCCCGCGTCGGTTTCGCGTGGGACATTGCCAACAATAGTAAATCTGTCTTGCGCGCAAGCTGGGGCATTTACAACGCGCGCCAGAACATGCTGACGCAGGTTGGCTCGATCACGACGAATGGCGTGCAACAGCAGACGATCTTTTTGAATTCGGACATCATCGCGTCGGGAGTGCCCGGCCCGGTCTGGCCGAACGTCGTGTCGCCGTCGAAGGTTCCGCCCGGCCAGTTCCCCTTATTCACAGGGGTGCGCGTGTTCAGCCGCGATTACCGCAACCCTCGCGTCTATTCAACCAACGTTCAATTTGAACAACAGATCGCGCCCTCCACTTCGGTCTATCTGGACTTCACGCATTCGAAGGGCGTCTACCTGACGCGCTTCATAAACGCCAATCAGAATGGCATCTTCAGCCCGCAACTGGGCGAAGTTGCCGTGACCAGCGCGTTGGGCAAATCGCTTTATCGCGGCTTCACGGTTGGCGTACGTAAACGGTTCAGCAAAGGCTTTCAGTTCGAAGGCAACTACGTTTTGTCCAAAGACCTGGATGACGATTCGAACGAGCGCGATCCGTTCTCGTTCCGCTATTTCGACCTCAACAACCTGAAAGCGGATTACGCCCTGTCCGACCGCGACATTCGCCACAAATTCAACTTCGTGCTGAACGGCGAACTGCCGTGGGGCATTCTGGGCAACGCCCGGATTCAGGCGCGCACCGCGCAACCCATCACTCCGGGCACACGCACGGCAGCCAACCGCAACAGCGCACGCAAAGATAACGAATACTTCTCGTTTGATTGGAGCCTGTCGAAACGCTTCCGCTTCGGCGGCGATCGTTTCGCCCTGATTCCCAGCATCGAGATGTTCAATACTTTTAACAACAAGAACCTCGTCAACCCTCTAACGACTGTGGCGCTGTTCAACTTCGATGGCTTTCTGCGTCAAGGCGTGGGCGACCCGCGTCAGGCGCAATTGGCTGTCAAGTTCACCTTCTAGTGATCTGAGCTATTCACTAAAAACAGAAAGGGCCCGAAGCGAATTTCTTTGCTTCGGGCCCTTTCTGTTTTTGTTACTCTGCGGATCAGGCTGTTTGGACTTGCTCAAAGAATTTAGCCAGCTTCGCTTCGTCCAGTTTCTCTTCTGTCCGTACACCGCTACACAAATCCAGCCCGAACGGTTCAACTGCGCGAATGGCTTCGACGACGTTTTCCGGTTTCAAGCCACCCGCCAAAAAAATCGGCACGCTGACCGCATCACGAATGCGGCGACTGATCGTCCAGTTGTGCGTGCGCCCCGTGCCGCCGAGTTCTTTGACCGCCAGCGCCTGATTCCCCGAATCAAGCAAAATCGCGTCCACCTGCGGCGCAATTTGCAGTGCCTCATCAACGGACTCTTCACCCGTGACGTGAATCACCTGCACCAACGAGATGCCTGGCAACGCTACGCGCAGTTCGGCATAACTGCCCTGCTCCAACCGGTCAACGAGTTGAATCGTGTTCGCGCGCAGGCGGCGCTGCTGTTCGATGATCGAGTCAGCGTCCTGTTTGCAAGTCAGCAGAAACGTCGCAATGGGCGGCGGAATGCTTGCGATGATCTCGGCGATTAACGCTTCGTCAATCACGCCCGGCCCGCTGGGCATGGCGGAAACCAGGCCGAGCGCGGCAGCGCCGTAGCGAATCGCTAACCTGGCTTCACCAAGACTGCTGATGCAGCAGATTTTGACGCGAGGTTTGATCGTC
>JBDSAM010000390.1:0-4628 GCA_039922135.1 Blastocatellia bacterium | reverse complement strand
ATTGCGGCTGCGCACGTCGCGCATAAACAACAACACTTCCAGCGGTTTCACGTCCGTGCCGGTGGCGATCATATCCACCGTCACGGCGATGCGCGGGTGATATTCGTTGCGGAATTGCGCCAGGATGGATTTCGGGTCTTCGTCCGTTTTGTAGGTGACCTTTTTGCAAAAGCGGTTTTCTTCGCCAAACTCTTCGCGGACTATCTGGATGATGTCGTCAGCGTGGCTGTCGGTCTTGGCGAAAATCAGCGTCTTCGGAATCTCGAATTCGCCTTTGTCATCATACCGATCCGGGAACATTAAGGGCAGATGCTCTTTGAAGGTGCGGATGATCATCCGAATCTGGTTGGGATTGACGACCGATTCATCCAACTGCCGCGCGGTGTAGGTTGTGTCTTCGTCCAGTTGCAGCCAGCGTTTCTTGCGCGAAAGCTTTTCGCGGCGGTCAATGAATTCGCCCATCTTCAATTTTGCGCCCTGCGCGGTAATTTCGGTTTCGATGGTGTAGACGTTGAAACCCACATTGACGCCGTCGGTGACGGCCTGCTGGTGTGTGTATTCGCTGACCACGTTCTGGTTGAAATAGCCGAAGGTGCGATTGTCTGGCGTCGCGGTCAGGCCGATCTGAAAGGCGTCGAAGTATTCCAGTACCTGTTTCCACAGGTTGTAGATGCTGCGGTGGCATTCATCAATCACGACGAAATCGAAGAACTCAATCGGCAGCCGTTCGCTGTAGGCAACGTCTTGAGGCACGTGAGGCTGCCAGCGTTCGTTCGGATTTTCCAGTTCGGCGCTCTCGTCCAGTTCCGTGCCTTTCAAAATCGAATAGAGCCGCTGGATCGTGCTGATGTAAACGTGATTGTCCGTCGGGATAAAACCCGATTTCAGACGATGCACGCCGTACAGTTCGGTGAATTTTCGGTTGTCGTCATTCGGCAGAAAGCTCAGGAACTCCTGCTCGGCCTGTTCGCCCAGGTTTTTGGTGTCCACCAGAAACAGGATGCGTTTGGCGCTGGTGTATTTCAGCAGCCGATAAATGAATGTGATCGCCGTGAAGGTTTTGCCCGCGCCCGTCGCCATTTGAATCAACGCGCGCGGCTGGGTTTGCCGGAAAGACTTTTCGAGCTTGGTAATCGCGTTGATCTGGCAATCGCGCAGCCCTTCAATCGGAAGCTCCGGCATTTTCAGAAAACTATTGCGCAGGGTATCGGCTTGATTCGAGTTTGAGTGCTTCAGCCAGTCCCGGAACGTTTCTGGACGGTGAAAGGAAAAGACCGGACGCGAGCGCGGCTTAAGATCACGATAATCGGTAAAACGCGTGACTTCGCCCGTGCTTTCGTAGACAAAAGGCAAGGGAGCATTGTTCAGATATTTCAGCTTGGCTTGCGCGTATTCGGTGGATTGGTCTTCGACCTGGGTTAGCTGGAAACCTTTGTTGGCTTCCTTGGCTTCGATCACGCCAGCGGGCTTTTTGTCCACGAAGAGCAGGTAATCTGCTACGCCGGCATCGGTTTGATATTCGCGCACGGCCACGCCGAGTGACGCACCGAGGTTGAGCTGCTTTTTGTTCTGAACAACCCATCCACAGGCCTTGAGTTGTTTGTCTATGTTGTCGCGCGCAATTTGTTCAGGGTTTTGATTGGTTGTATTCGTTGGCATGGTGCGGAAAAAGTGGGGGCACGCCGGAAGTCTCATCGAACGAAGCTCGATTTTATAATCGAACGAGCTTGAAATGGCTATCTATAAATTTCAGTTTTGAGCACTGCCTTTATGCGGATGATTTTGGTTGTAGAATCATCCGCATAAAGGCGGTACTCAGGACTGCCGGGTGACAAAGCCCGCCTCAGTTGTTAGCATAGCCATTACTGGATCATCGCTCAGCGCAGTAAAGAACTCATATGAACTCATCAAATAACTCCATTCGCAATATCGCTATCATCGCCCACGTAGATCACGGCAAAACTACTTTGGTTGATGCCATGCTCCAACAATCAGGTTTGTACCGCTCGAACGAACGCGTCGTTGAGCGCGTCATGGATTCGATGGACCTGGAACGCGAACGCGGCATCACGATCATGGCCAAGAATACTTCGGTGCATTTCGGCCAGACCAAGATCAACATTCTGGACACGCCCGGCCACGCCGATTTCGGCGGCGAGGTCGAGCGCGTACTCAAATTGGCGGACGGCGTTGTGCTGTTGGTTGACGCTTCGGAAGGGCCGCTGCCACAAACGCGCTACGTGCTATCGAAAGCCCTGGAACAAAATCTGCCCGTCATCGTCATCATCAACAAGATTGACCGCCAGGACGCGCGGCCTGAAGAAGTGGTCAACGAAGTTTACGACCTGTTCATTGACCTGGATGCTTCGGACGAACAGATTGACTTCCCAATCCTGTACGCCATCTCGCGCGACGGCATCGCCAAACACGAACTTGACCACGAAGGCAAAGATTTGCACCCGCTCTTCGAACAAATTCTGAAGACCATTCCAGCGCCGATATGCGATGAAAATCTGCCGCTGCAAATGCTGGTTGCCAACCTGCATTACAGTGAATACGTCGGGCGATTGGCGATTGGCCGCGTCTTCAATGGCGTGATCGCCGCTGGCGATCAAGTCTCAGTCTGCAAGGTTGACGGCAAGCTGGACAAGACCAAGATCACGCAGCTCTACACCTACGAAGGCCTGAAGCAGGTTCCTATCGAAAAGGCCGAATCGGGCGACATCATCGCCATCGCCGGTATCGAAGGCATTCACATCGGCGACACCATAACTTCGGCGACCGATCCGCGCCCGCTGCCGCGTATCGTCGTGGACGAACCGACGATTTCAATGATCTTCAGCGTCAACACATCGCCCTTTGCCGGCAAGGAAGGCCAGCACGTCACCTCGCGCAAGATTCGCGAGCGCCTGGATAAAGAACTGCTCGCCAACGTCGCCATCAAAGTCGAAGACACGGATTCGCCAGAACGATTTCAAGTTTCTGGTCGCGGCGAATTGCAGCTTGCAATCCTGATCGAGCAGATGCGGCGCGAAGGGTATGAACTGAACGTCGCACGCCCTCAGGTCGTCACGCAGAAGATTGATGGCGAATTGTGCGAACCAATTGAGATGGCTGTGATTGACGTGCCCGAACAATTCATCGGCGTCGTTACCGAAGCGATGGGACGCCGCAAAGGCACGATGACCAAGATGGTCAATCACGGCCACGGACGCGTCCGTATGGAATTTGATATTCCCTCGCGCGGCTTGATCGGCTTCCGCAACGAATTCCTGACCGAAACAAAAGGCACTGGCTTGTTGAACACGATTTTTCTGCGCTGGGGTAAATGGCAGGGTGATCTGGCCGGACGGGGCACTGGCAGTTTGATCTCTGACCGTTCAGGCACAGCTACCGGCTACGCGATTTTTAACTTGCAGGAACGCGGCGAACTATTCGTCAAACCACAGATTGAAGTTTACGAAGGCATGATCGTCGGCGAAAACTCCCGCGACGTTGACCTGGACGTCAATATCATCCGCGAAAAGAAGCTGACCAACATGCGCGCTTCCAGCGCTGATGAAGCGTTGCGACTGGTACCCGTGCGCGACCTGACGCTGGAACAAGCGATTGAATACATTGCGGAAGATGAGTTGGTCGAGGTGACGCCAAAATCCATCCGGATGCGGAAGAAGGTATTGGCCTCGAATCAACGGCCCAAGTCCAAAAAATCCGACAGTTGACCGAATAGAACGCGCGAGATGAAACCGGGAAGTTCGGTTAAACTTTGCGGAATAATGATTCGACTCGAGCTTCGGCAATTTCGTCTTCTAATAACCGCGTAGCCCAAATTGCCTGCTTCTGCATCGAGTCACGATCACGGGACGTCCATTCCTGAGTCAAAGCCTCGCGGTAACTGGCTACGGCGTCATCAGTTTGGCTTTGATACAAATATGCTTCGCCCATCGTAGCCATCTTCCATTCATCATTTGTCGAAGCTTTGCAATGCTCCAACACTGAGGCCGCGATTTCAGCCGCGCACTGTTTGTCTTCGTGCAAGGCCAGCGTCATAAACGCGTAATTGATGCCATTGTAACTCGCCTGCGCGTGATCGTTGGCTTTGTGCGCGCGGTTGTAAGCCTCAAAGTAAAGCGTCGTGGCCCGTTCGCCTTCATCCTTGCGTACGTCGGGGTCGGCCAGCCAGCGGCGTTTCAGGCGTCCGGCCAACATGCCGGTCAAATCGGTGCTGCGCTGATAAACCTGTTTCAGCATGACAATCGCTTGTTCCTGCGCGCCTTGCGCTTCGTATGCAAACGCAGCTTGCCTGATTTCAGGCTCCGTCATTGTGCCGAGCCGCTGAACATCGCCGCCCAGCAGCGCAGCCACTGCCGGAACCAGCTTGCCGGTGAGCGCAGCCGGAAACACCGGTTCTCCCTTAACGCCAGCGGGCAGCACCAATCCCCGCGTAGCCGACGGCGACAGCCACGTGAACACCAACCGGCTCGCATCACGATCTACCGTAGCGGGTTTGACCATCTCGACGTGATTACCTTCGGCAAAGGCGCGCAAGTCAGCCGGAAAAGGATCAACCGAAGATTCACGCGGGACAAATTCATCTCGTATCCCGGCTACGGCGCGGAGGAAAAACG
>JBDSAM010000389.1:0-6165 GCA_039922135.1 Blastocatellia bacterium | reverse complement strand
AGTGCCTGTTCATGATGAACAGCCCGGAGATTGAAAATGCCAGCACCATGTTCGCCGAACGGCTTGCCAAGGAGAGCGCCGGCGATCTGAACAAGGCCGTAGACCTCGGCTATCGCATTGCGCTTGGCCGGACTCCTTCCTCTGGCGAAAAGAGCAACGCGCTGACCTATGTCGGCGCTGATCCGAATCGCCTGAAGGACTTGGCCTGGTTGATTTTCAATTTAGACGAGTTCATTTACATACAGTAAATTTGGCAAAATATGGCAATAAATACGGTTGATCAGAATCCTTACCTGTGCGGCAAAATTTCGCGCCGCCATATGTTGCACCAGTCTATGGGCGCTTTGATGGGCGGAGCCATCGGCACGATGTGGGCCGAAGATGGGAAGCTCAGCGCTCGTCTGCCCGGCGATAAAAAAGCCGATGCGGTGATCTTTCTTTTCATGTGCGGCGGCGTCAGCCACATCGACACCTTCGACCCCAAGGGCAATAAGTACGCTGGCAAATTGATAGACGCCATTGGCTTCGGCGACAACGTCGCCGAGATGAAGCGCCCGGTCATCCGTTGCCTGCGTACCTTCAAGAATTATGGTAAATCCGGCACGCCCGTCTCCGACTGGTTTCCCAACGTTGGCGGCGTCATTGACGAAATCGCGGTCGTCCGGTCCATGTGGTGCCAGGAAGGCAATCACTTCCCGGCCGTCATCGAAACGCAGACCGGCCATCGCGGTCGCGCCTTTGATAATCCTTCTTTCGGCAGTTGGGTCTCTTATGCGCTCGGCTCCGGCAACAAGAATCTGCCCACCTACGTCAATGTCGGCCGCCCCTCTTCGCCTGTGCAGTTGACTGGTGGCTACCTGGGCGCAGCCTACGCGGCTACCCCGTTTCAGGCCGGCCCCACACCCATCCCGAACCTGAAGCCACCGGCCAGCAGCAATGCCGCCGAGCGAGACAAGCAGATGGAAGCCCTTGATCTGTTGAACCACGAATTCCGTGAGCGGCATGCGCTCAATACCGACATCGCCGCCCGCATCGGCTCCTATGAACTAGCGGCCCGCATGCAGCTCAGCGCCCCCGGTGTCGTGGACCTCTCGAAAGAACCGCAGCACGTCCAGAATCTTTACGGCATCGGCGAGAAGCCGACCGACGATTTCGGCCGTCAATTGTTAATGGCCCGGCGCTTAGTCGAGAACGGCGTCCGCTTCGTACAGATCTGCCACGCCGGCGGAGGCAATGGCAGTTGGGACGCCCACGGCGATATGAAGACGCACGAGCCGTTGTGCCGTGCAGTGGACAAGCCAATCGCCGGTTTGATCCAGGATCTGAAGCAGCGCGGCATGTTGCAGCGCACATTGGTGGTGTTTACGAGCGAGTTCGGCCGCAGCCCATGGTCACAAAACACGACCGGCCGTGACCACAATCCGAAGGGCTACAGTTCCTGGCTTGCCGGCGGCGGAGTCAAAGGCGGCACAATCCACGGAGCAACGGACGAGTTCGGCTACAAGGCCGTCGAGAACCCGCACTATTACAGCGACCTCCATGCGACGATCCTGAAGCAGATGGGCCTCGATCATAAGAAGATGAAGTTCCGAGCGTTAGGGCGCAACTTCCATCTAGTGGAAGAAGGCTATGGCCCAATCGAACAGATTATTGCTTGAGTCTGGCTGACTCCAGATTTTGCCGGAAGGTTGGGTCGTTTGGCGCGAGCTTGACTGCCTTTTCAAAAGCCGCAATCGCAGCCTGACGCTCGCCTTGCTGCATCAACACCTCACCTAGTGCAAGGTCCAGATTCCCATCGCGGTCATAGTCAATAAAGCCTGCTCGTTGACCATCCGACGCCCGCCAAACCAACCTTCGCCGTGACATCCTCAAAGACAGCGCCGCCTTGATTGCGGTACTAGGCAGATCGCGTAAACAAATCGCATCAGCATTGTACTCGCAGCTCTTCTTCCAAAGCCTTCCAGATCGTCGCCTGGATTTTGCTCGTCGGTTGCGGTGGGGATAAGGTTGGGTCGGTAACTTGGAGGTGGCGCTTGCGTCATGGGTCTGCTCCTCCAAGGGCAAGCACTGAACCCTGAACATAGCGGGCCGGGGCAGGAGCATAAAGGCAGAAATTAACGGATAGGCAGAGCTTGCCTGGACAATCAACGAACTACGACTGCGGGCCGGCGTCATTGTTATTATCATCCAGCCTATGACGCATGGGGATGCGGCATCCCAATCATCTACAGCCCGAAATGATCATTCAAACTATCGTTGATGGCTGTTAGAATACTGCCTCTCCACCAGTGACAAGCCCCCGGATATTTGCGCGTACCAACCCCTATCAAACAGCATTTATGACAATTAAAGTTAAACTCTCGCATCGTTATGTAGCCTTGGCTTTTGCCTTGCTCGCTACCTGTATCGTCAATCTTTCCAGCCATTACTCAACAGCTTTGCCTAAAGCGTATGCGCAATCGCCGTCGCCCGTTAACACTCAATCAGGCAACACACCAAGCCAGTCGCTGTTGATTGTGGCAGGGAATGGAAACTACAACAGCAGCGGTGACGGTGGCCCAGCCATCGCTGCCGGCATGGCGCCACATTACATCGCGACTGACGCTGCCGGCGACCTTTTCATCGCTGACCTTACCAACAACCGTGTGCGCCGCGTTGATGCCGCCACAGGCATTGTCACGACGGTCGCAGGTGGCGGCAATGAAGCGTTGGGGGATGGCGGGCAAGCGACGAGCGTAATGCTTTCAACCCCGCGATCAGTGGCTGTAGATCAGGCTGGCAACCTGTACATTGCCGAACAAGGAGCGCACCGGATTCGCCGTGTCTCACCAGATGGCATTATTAAAACTATTGCAGGCACTGGCAGCGGGGGCTTCAGCGGCGATGGCGGCCCGGCGACCGGCGCGCAACTTTCCGGGCCGACTATTATCGCGCTTGACCACGTCGGGAACCTATATATCGCTGATGCTGATAACCGGCGCGTGCGCAGGGTGGCCATTGGCAGCGGCGTGATTACAACTATTGCTGGCAGCGGCGCAGGCGGTTTCGGCGGCGATGGCGGCCCAGCACTCGCCGCACAGTTCGAGCGTATTTTCGGACTCGCACTCGATGACGAAAACAATCTCTATATCTCCGATTACGACAATCACTCGGTCAGGAAGGTAGAGGCCAACACCAGCGTTATCACGCGCGTAGCAGGCTTGCCAAACGGGCAATCTGGTTTCGGCAACGATGGAGTGCCCGCGCTTGAATCCGGCATGCGCGAACCGACCGGCCTAGCGGTTGATCACCTGGGGAATCTTTACCTTGCTGAAAACGCTTACGGCCGCATACGCCAGGTGAACCGCTCTACTGGCCTGATCACCACCGTGGCGGGAGGCGGTTCCGATGATGCCCGTCCAGCGCTGCCGCCGCTGCTGGCAAGGTTCTACACACTGCAATCGGTCGCGATTGACTTGGCCGGGAACCTGCTTATCGCCGACCGCTTCAGAGTTTGGAAGATTCTGCCTTTCCTTATCATTGATGATCATCCATTGAGCATTGCAATCACCGTCCCCACTTCTTCAAGCGTCTATACAACCGACAAAGCTATTTTGGAATTGCGCGGTACCGTCTTGCTACAACCGTTAGTGACACACCTGACTTATCAGAACGATCGCGGTTACACCATCACCGCGCTGCGCGCTGCGTTCAGCGACGGTAATTGGTCATTCTTCAATGTGCCGCTAGCCGTTGGGCCCAACCATATCTCGGTGACGGTCTACGATCTGCGGGGCGCGAGCGCGAGCGCATCAATCACAGTGATTTACAATTCGCCGGAGATCGGCCACACGCTGGCTGGCAACCGAACATCGGGCTTTAGCGGCGACGGTGGTCCCGGCTTCGCCGCTCGATTGTTCAGTCCAGAAGCGGTCGCGCTTGATGCTGCTGGCAACCTCTTCATCGCCGACACGGGTAATCATCGTATTCGCAAAGTCACACCCCAGGGTCTAATTACGACCTTCGCGGGCAACGGACTGGCAGGCAATAGCGGTAATCTTGGCGATGGTGGTCAGGCTGTTGAAGCCTCGCTTAATACGCCACGCGGCGTGGCCGTGGATGTGATGGGTAACATTTACATCTCCGATACCGGGCAACACCGCATCCGCAAGGTCACGCGCGACGGCAAGATCAGCAGCATCGCTGGCACCGGCATCGCTGGTTTTGGCGGCGATGGCGACGCGGCGACGAGAGCCCAGTTGAACATGCCTTACGGAATTGCAGTTGATGCTGGGGGCAACGTCTACTTTGCAGATCGCGGCAACTATCGTGTGCACAAGATTGCAGCGGCCTCGGGCATTATTTCATCTGTGGTCGGTGGCGGCATGGGCTTTGGCGGCGACGGCGGCCCAGCAGCGGTGGCCAAACTCAATTTGCCGACCGGCGTGGCGGTGGATGCGGCGGGCAATCTTTATATTGCGGATACAGAGAACCGGCGCGTACGCAAAGTCTCAACCGCTGGCACTATCAGCACCGTTGCAGGCAATGGCGAACGTGGCGCTGTTTATGAGGGACAACTCGCCATCAATTCGCCCTTATCTGCGCCGGCCGCTGTCGCAATTGATATTCAAGGCAACCTATACATTGCAGATTTCGGCGTTAACAAGGTTGGCATCAACGGCGTCATCAACCATATTGCGGGCGACAACGTGGTTGGCCCGTTCCGCGACGAGGGTGGCCCGCCGCTAACGTTCCTGCTCGCCTTGCCCGCTGGAATCGCAGTTGACGCAACGGGCAATCTTTACGTCGCCGACAAAATTAATCACCGCGTCGTGCTGCTGATAAAATATCGAGCCGTGACCACTGTGCTGGCCGCAAGCTTCACCGGCCAGGCGCTGGCCAGTGAAGCCATCGTCGCGGCTTTCGGCACGGGCTTGGCGGCAGCGACTGCCGCGGCTGAAGAACTGCCACTTCCTACCTCACTCGCAGGAGCATCCGTGCGCGTGCGCGACAGCCGGGGGATTGAGCGATTTGCGCCGCTTTTCTTCGTCTCCCCTGCACAAATCAATTATCAAATCCCGCCCGGCACGGCTGCTGGGCCAGCGACGATCATCAGTACCGATGGCCGGGGCACGATCTCATCAGGCAGTGCCATAATCGAAACCACGGCTCCGGGCTTGTTCGCAGCCAATTCTACTGGGCTGGGTGTGGCGGCAGGCGTGGCGCTGCGCATCAAGTCTGATAGCACGCAGAGCTACGAACCGTTGGCCGTCTTTGACAGCATACAGAACAAATACGTCGCACGCCCGATTGATCCGGGCACGGCAAACGACCAACTTTTCTTGATTTTGTTCGGCACTGGCTTGCGCCATCACACATCGGTCACTGCCAGGCTAGGCAATGAACAAGTAGACGTGCTGTATGCGGGAGCACAAGGCACGCTGATCGGACTGGATCAAATCAATCTGCTGCTGCCGCGATCCTTAAACGGGCGCGGCGAAATTGACGTCAATGTCACAGTGGATGGCAAACCCGCCAACACGTTGCGCGTCGCGGTCGCAGGCAGATCGTGTGCGTATCAGGTCGCGCCATCCAATCGTTCAGTCTCTTTCGCTGGTGGAATAATCACGATCAACGTCGTCACGCCCGCCGAATGCTTTTGGGGCGCGCGTTCCAGCGCTGACTGGCTGACGACAACTTTTAGCGGCGAACGTAATGGAACAGGCGCAGTAAGTTTCAATATCGCTGCCAACACCGATCCACTTCCCCGTACCGCCAACATCAATGTCGCCGGTCAAACAGTCGTCGTCACACAAACCGGCGCTGGCGATATAGCTCCGCCAAATCTCGCGATCAACAGCCCATCGGATACAGGTTCTTTTAACACCACCAGCCCAACGGTGACGTTGCGGGGAACGGCGATGGGAACTGCAGGCGTGGCGCTCGTGACCTGGAGTAACGACCGAGGGGGCGGCGGTTTTGCAGTCGGCACAACAAATTGGTCGGCGGCCAGCATCGCGCTGCAATCAGGCGCCAACACCTTGACCGTCGCGGCTTACGACAACGCCGGACGCCGCGCCAGCGCTCAGTTAGTGGTCAGGTTTCAACCGCAGTTCGTCATCAGCACCATTGCGGGCGGCGGCGAGCACAACAGCGTTGGGTCGTGTTTCAGAATTGATGCTGAGG
>JBDSAM010000388.1:0-3540 GCA_039922135.1 Blastocatellia bacterium | reverse complement strand
CCGCGCATTCACGATCAAATCTTCCAGTGCTTCGGCAGCCTCTCTCGTTTGACAGTAACGGCTGCGCGGATAATCGCGCATTCCCGTTACGCCTTTGAGCAGCGGATCGTCATAGGCTGCAATCGTTTCCAGCACGTGATAGTTCGCCCCGTATTGGCGGTGGTTATAGGGCGGGTCCAAGTAGAGCACGTCGCATTCGATCCGGCGAATCAATGCGTTGGCATCGCATTGATAAACCTTGCAACCTTTGACGTGGTTTGAAAGCGCCAGCGGTCTAAGTGTCAGCGGACGCAGCGCACTGGCTTTGAATTTTTTCAAAAAAGCTCCATAAACGCTGGCCGTGTTGGCAACCTGGTCAACCGCTTCAAGCAGGGATGCCAGCAAATAGAAGTATTCAGGCTGGCTGATGAACTTTTGATCCCGCCAATCTTGAATGGTTTGCCTGATCGCGTCAGCCTTCTCTGCATTTTCTACAGAATAGTAGGAACGATTGCCTGCGGGACTGTAGTTTTCCGCTATAAATCCCGGTGCGCCATCCAAACTGTTTATCAAATTCAACGCTTGCTCGATGGCTGTTGCTGATTTGAACTGACCGGCATTGATCGCTGGTTGATACGCGCGACGCAGTTTTGTGAATCGTGGCGGATGGTTGATCTCAAGGTAGGCTTTGTTGAGCGCGTAGGCGTAGTGCTGAAAATCATTGGCGATGACGCGCAGACCAAGCCGTTTGAACAACCGCCCTACCGCGCCAGTCCCGGCGAAGATGTCGCAAGCGGTTTTTTCGCTGCCGTCGCGGACTTCACGCCAAACTTGCTCAATGAATGGAAGCAGCGAGTGTTTGGAGCCGATGTAATTCATCTTCGCCGTTACTGATCGCCAAACGAAATGCCCAGATCGCGCGCCGACTGAATCACATCGTAATCGGTGGGGACTAGCTTGCGTTTCCGGATCGCGCTTTCCAGCGGGACGGTGATGATGGACGAAGCCTGATGCGCGACCATCACGTTGCGCTCTCCACGGGCGATAGCCCGCACGGCTGCTGCGCCGAATCGCGTTGCCAGCAAGCGATCAGCGGGCGTTGGCTGGCCGCCTCGCTGTAGATGCCCCAGTACCAGCGAACGCGTTTCGTAACCGCTCATCTGGCCCAATTTGATGGCCAACTGTTCGGCGATGCCGCCCAGCCGCTGGGATTCGCCTTCAACGATAGGGTCTTGATAGATCAACTCACCGCCGACTTCACGCGCGCCTTCGGCGGCGACAACGATGGCGAAGTTGCGTTTGCGCTGCCAGCGATCATGAAGCTTTTCAGCAATGGCTTCCAGCTTGTATGGGATTTCAGGAATCAGAATGACGTCCGCGCCGCCCGATACGCCTGAATAAAGCGCGATCCATCCGGCGTTGCGCCCCATCACTTCAACGATCATCACGCGTTCGTGCGATTCGGCGGTGGCGTGCAGTTTGTCAATCGCGTCGGTCGCGGTTGTGACGGCCGTCGAGAAGCCAAAGGTCATTTCGGTCGCCATCAAATCGTTATCTATTGTCTTGGGGACGCCGATGATGGGAATGCCTTTTTTGGCTAGAGAGTTGGCGATGGTCAGTGTGCCATCACCGCCAATGACCACCAGCGCGTCCAGGCTCAGGCTGTGAAAGGCGTCCACGACTTCGGCGGAGACATCCGCCTGTTTCGTTTCGCCATTTTCACCAACATTCAGGCGGAAGGGATTGCCGCGGTTGGTCGTGCCAAGGATGGTGCCACCACGATAGATGATGCCGCGAACATCCTGCGTGTTGAGCAGATGAACGCGCTCAGGATACAGCAGGCCTTCGAAGCCTTTCTCGATGCCGAAGACCTGCCAGCCGCGATTCAGCGCGCTGATCACTACGGCACGAATGACGGCGTTCAAACCGGGGCAATCGCCGCCGCCGGTGACTAAACCGATCCTGGTGCATGGTGAAGCTGCGCTGGATTCCTGAAGCATACCCAAAGCAGTTTAGCGATTCAGGTTGAAAGTGCAAAACGGCTGTGCTGCTTTGCACTTTCCACTGTTTCAGGCATCTCCGGTCAATATACCCAAGTCGTTGATAATAATATGCCGCTCGCTAATCTCAATCAGTTCACGGCGGCGCAGGTCGTTCAAATGAGCGGTGACTGATTCGCGCGTGCTACCAACCAGTTCTGCAATCTCGCGATGCGGCAACTTCAGGTTGATGACGACCGATCCGTTTTCCCGCACCGTGCCATAACGAAAGGCCATCTCTGAAAGCACCCGTGTTAGACGGCCGGGAACGGCTTCAAGCGAGAGGTTGACCACACGGTCTTCCGAACGTTTCAGCCGTTCACCGATGGTGCGAAACACGTAGTCGTAAAGCTGCGGATATTGGTTGATCAAGTCCTGAAAGTCACTCTTAGAGGCTTGGACCACAACCACGTCTTCGTGCGCCTGAATCGTTCTGTCGCGCGGGCCAGTCAGATAAAGCGCGTCTTCGCCGAAGATGCCTCCCGGCGCGAAGATGTCAATTAGCGCCTGTTGACCACGCCGATCCTGGCGCGTGACCTTAACGTAGCCCTGAATCAGGCCATAGATTGTGTCTCGTTCATCGCCAACCTTATAAATAAAGCTGCGGTGAGGAAACCGCTTGAACGAGAACCGTGTAGAGATTTCTTTGAGCGCTAAATAATTGAAAAGATAACCGAATTCCAGTCCGGCCAAGGCTTCGATCAAATCCAGACTGGAAAGGGAGCGCCTTCTTGGTTTAGCCCTATTTGGAGCGCGAGTGTCATCAATAATTTCCATAGTTTTTTTGGGGTAACATTTAGCTCTTGGATTTGGGGGTGACTTTCAAGCTCGTGGATTTAGAAGGCACCGTTACCGCCTGTTGAATGCCATCGGGCGAGACCGTTGCCGAAATAAGCTCTTTCACCCAATGGAACTTCCCACAAGTCGAGCGAAGAGCTTCGCTTTAGTCAAATAAATTGCAAGATCAGACTCTGGGTTAAGTTGATAACGGTCACCGACTGCCAGGATATTGTGGAAGATAGATAATGATCAGCGAAGTCTTTAATCCTGAGCTTCTCACGGTGCGAGGTGTGTATAACGTTGGTTTTTATGGGGAAATCACCAACGGAAGGCACGATAGCATAATTCACATTTATGACACAACCACTCTACGATTATCTCCCATATTTTGTCATCCATTGTCTTATGTAACGCTTCCGGTTGTCCTATAAGCTGCAACATTTTTGGGCAAGTTGCTAAATCGAGCGAAGTCTTCAAGATAAAAAATTATCATAGTATTAGTGCGGGTATCAGTGTGGGTGTTAGTGGGATTGCTGCTTGCCGCATTTTATGAATTTCGTTAAGATCACGGCTGAATGAACACTCATTCACCAGGCAGTCTTCATCAAAACTTACATATGTGAATCAGGGGTTAAAAACCAAAATTAAGTACGCCACGGTCAGCTTGCCGAAGCAATGTATCTTGAGAGCATCGTCCGAGCGCACTGTGCCGGCATCTTGCAAACCCGTTTTCTTGATGAAC
>JBDSAM010000387.1:0-4008 GCA_039922135.1 Blastocatellia bacterium | reverse complement strand
AACTGCGGATCTGAACACGATAGGCGTTGACTTCAGGCTTGGGCGCGGGCGGCAGTTCGGTGTTGGTGACGACCTCTGCTTCCGCCTCGACCAGTTCGCCGCCGCAGTCCGGGCAAGCGATTTGATTTGATTTTGATAATTTGAAATGGCCCCCTTGTGATCATCTGAAATGGCCCCCTCCTAGCCACCGTCCGGCTACTCTTTGTTAGATTTTCATCAATCTGACAGGAGGAACCAGGATGGAAAGGAGAGCCAAAGTGGAATTATTTGAAGAACTCCGGCGCGAATATCGGTTCGGCGTCGGCACGATCAAAGGGGTGGCCCGGAAATTCGCAGTGCATCGGCGGCTGGTTCGACAAGCCATCAAGGAGGCGTTGCCGCCCGAGCGCAAAGGTCCGGTCCGGAGCCGTCCGAAATTGGGGCCGGTTGAGTGCTTCATTGATCAGATTCTGGAGGCGGATTGCCAGGCGCCGCGCAAGCAGCGGCATACGGCACGTCGCATTCATATCAGAATCGGTCAGGAACTGGCCTGCCAGGTCAGTGAATCGAGCGTCCGCCGCTACGTGCGCGAACGCAAGGAGCGGATGGGGCTGGGTCGCGGAGAGATCTTTATCCCGCAGTCCTATCAATGGGGCCAGCAAGCGCAGGTGGATTGGTATGAAGCCTGGGTCCGGTTCGGTCCGGAGCCGGAGAAAGTCCAAATCTTTTCCTGCCGGAGTATGGCCAGCGGCGGCGCTTTTCATCGAGCCTATCCGCGAGCGACTCAGCAAGCCTTTCTGGAGGCGCACGAAGCGGCGTTCGATTATTTTGGGGGTGTGTTCCGGGTTTTGCGCTACGACAACCTGGCGAGCGCGGTGCGCAAGGTGTTGCGCGGCCGTCAGCGGGAAGAGAATGTTCGTTTCATCGCCTTTCGCTCGCATTGGGGTTTTGAAGCCTCATTTTGCAGCCCGGCGCGGGGCAATGAGAAAGGCGGCGTGGAAGGAGAGGTGGGCTATTTCCGGCGCAACCATCTGGTGCCGGTGCCGAAGGCGCAAGACTGGGCGGAACTCAACCGGCAGTTACTGGCGGCTTGCCAGCAGGATCAGCAGCGCCGGATCGGGGAGCGGGAACAAGATGTTGGCCAGGGGATGCAGATTGAACGCGAGCATCTGTTGGCGGCGCCGGCGGAGAAGTTTGAACTGGCGGAAGTGAGCTTCCCCTTGGTGGATGGAAAAGGCTGCGTGCGGGTGCGCTCGAATTGGTACTCGACGCCCTTGCGGGCCGGAAGCCATCCGGAGGTGAGAATCCTGCCGGCTTATATTGAGGTCCGGAGTGAAGGTCGGCTGCTGGCTCGGCACGAGCGGTGTTACGGGCGGGGGCGGCAGGTGCTTAACCTGGAACATTATCTGGATGTGCTGGAGCGCAAGCCGGGCGCCTTGAGCGGCTCCACGCCGCTCAAACAGTGGCGCGAGCAAGGGCGGTGGCCGGCGAATTTTGATCGGCTCTGGGAAAGTTTGCAGCAGCGGCATGGTCAGCAGGAAGGGACGCGGGCGATGATCGAGTTGCTGCTGTTGGGCCGTGAACAAGGCTACGAGGGATTGGAGAAGGCCATTGCGCAGGCATTGGAATTGGGCTGCACGGATGGGGCGGCGGTTCGCTATCTGATGCAGGCGTCGAGTCTGGCGCACCGGCCGGCGGAGTTGCTGGAGGTGCCGTGGCTGGCCCGCTATGAGCAGCCTCTGCCGGTGATGACTTCTTATGATCAGCTCCTGAGCGTTGGGTCACAGGAGGTGAGGTCATGAATCAGCAGATGGCAGCAGTGGAAGCGCAGTTGGAAGAGGCGGTCATCAAACAGCATTGTCAGCAGTTGCGGCTGCCGAGTGTGGCGGCGCAGTTCAGCCGGATCGCCGAACAAGCCGCCAAACAAAGGCAAACGCACGTCCAGTACTTGAATCAGTTGCTGATGACGGAAGTGGAAGACCGCGAGCGGCGAGTGGTGGAGAAGCGGTTGCGGGAGGCGCGTTTGCCGCGTCACAAGACGCTGGAAGAATTTGATTTCTCGCAGTCGCCGCAACTGTCGGCCGTTCAGATTCACCAATTGGCGCAAGGCGAATACCTGGAGCGGAGTGAACCGATCATTCTGATCGGGGAATGCGGGACGGGCAAGACGCATTTGGCGACGGGGTTGTGCGTGGCGGCTTGTCGGCAGAAGAAGCGGGCGAGATTTATCACGGCCGCCGGATTGGTCAACGAATTGGTTGAAGCGCAACACCACAACCAACTGGGGCGAGTGCTCCAGCGGTGGAGCCGCTACGACCTGATCGTGATTGATGAAGTGGGATACGTGCCGTTGGCGGAGATTGGCGCGGAGTTGTTGTTTCAGGTAGTGAGCGACCGGGCCGAAAAAGCGGCGCTGATCATTACAACGAATCTGCCGTTTTCGGAGTGGACGCAAGTCTTCACCAATGCGCGATTGTGCAAAGCGCTGCTCGATCGGATCACGGATCGGGCGACGATTATCGAGACGGGAAGTGAATCGTTTCGCTTCCGGAGAACGCTGGAGACCAAACGTAAATCTCCGGCGCCGCGATCCTGAAGCCGGGAACCCGGCAGGATTAGAAGTCAACCAGGGAGGGGGGCCAAATGAAATGATCACAGGGGGGCCAAATCAGGTTGTCAAAATCACCGGTCAAAGACCTTAACAAATCAGTCGAATTTTTTACCCAACTTGGTTACACGTTCAACCAGCAATTTACTGATGAAACCGCCACCTGCATGATCATCAGCGAAGACATCTTTGCGATGCTGTTGACACACGATAAGTTCAAGACTTTTACGCCCAAAGAAATTTGCGATGCCACAAAGAGCACCGAAGTGCTGGTGTGTTTATCCTGTGAAAACCGGGAAAACGTTGATGACTTGGTGCGCAAGGCTGTCGCCGCGGGCGGAACAACCTACAACCAACCGCAAGACCACGGCTTTATGTATGGGCACGGGTATCAGGATTTAGACGGCCACATTTGGGAACTGATGTGGATGGACCCAGGCGCAATCAACCAGGGCTGATCCTGCCATCAGACAAGACGCAAACAACCCCTTTCACCGGAGGAGAAATTCACTATGCAATCGAGCAATCAGGCCACTTCAAACAAAAGCCCTTGGGCTGGAATCATCATCAGTGCCGTCCCAATTCTGTTTCTGCTGGTGGACGGCGTCATGAAATTGTTCAAGCCCGCCGTTGTCGTGGAAGGAACCTTAAAATTTGGCTACCCCGAGAGCGTGATTATTCCTCTTGGGGTTGTTCTGCTGATCTGCACGATCCTTTATGCAATTCCGCGCACAGCAGTTCTTGGAGCGATCTTGTTGACCGGCTATTTGGGCGGCGCGGTCGCGACTCACGTGCGCGCCAGCGGGTCCGCCTTCGAGATTCTCTTCCCAGTCATTTTCGGCGTTTTGATTTGGGGCGGGCTTTACCTGCGCGATGAACGGCTGCGCGCACTTCTTCCTCTGCGAAGTTAGCTGGCGTATCGCGTGCACACTGTCGGCAAAGGGAAGAGAGCAAGCATTGAGCCTTTCCGAAGCCAAGTTACTTCAGATCATTTCTTTGCGCGCTGTTCGATCTTTGCCCAGGTATCCTTCAAGCCAATTGTCCGATTGAACACCGGCTTGCCAGGCGTGGAATCAAGATCAACGCAGAAATAACCCATGCGTTCGAACTGATGGCGCGTACCGGGCACTGCGTCTTTCAGGCTCGGTTCGACCTTGCCAGCCAGCACTTCCAGCGAATTCGGATTCAGATTGGCAGTGAAGTCCTGTCCTTCTTCTACGTCGTCGGGATTTTCTTTCGTAAACAGATTGTCGTAATAGCGCACTTCGGCGTCCAGGGCGTGCGCGGCGGAGACCCAGTGGATGGTGGATTTGACCTTGCGTCCGTCGGGCGTGTTGCCGCCGCGCGTTGCCGGGTCGTAGGTGCAATGCAGTTCGACGATATTACCATCGGCATCTTTCACCACGCTCTGGCAAGTGATC
>JBDSAM010000386.1:0-5054 GCA_039922135.1 Blastocatellia bacterium | reverse complement strand
CTACAATTTTGGTTATCAAGGGAGAGCTACACATGCACAATGGTTTGCAGATTCGAGAGGAAGGTGCGCTGGATTTGTTGTCGCTGGGCGCACTGGTTCACAGGCTGGATCCGGGAGTGATCCCTTTTCGCAAGGCGGTGACCTGCCAGATACACGTCAGCGGCGGCGAATTCAATGTCGCGGCCAATCTGGCCGACTGTTTCGGCTTGCGCACGGGCATAGCGTCAGCGATGGTGGATTATCCGATCGGCGAACTGATCGCCGATCGCGCCAAGGCGATGGGCGTCAAATCCTTCTACAAACGGTTCAAGCACGACGGCGTGCGCGGGCCGAATATGGCGACCGTCTTCAGCGATCAGGGCTATGGCGTACGCGCGCCGATGGTCTTTTATAACCGGTCGAATGAAGCGGCGGCGTTGCTGAAACCGGGCGATTTCGATTGGGACGCGATTTTTGCGGGCGGAGTCCGTTGGTTCCACAGCGGCGGCATCTTCGCGGCGCTGTCCGAAACGACGGCGGAGTTGATCATTGAAGGCATGCAGGCCGCCAAAGCCGCTGGCGCTGTGACCTCTTTCGATCTGAACTTCCGCGAAAAGCTCTGGAAGATTTCGGGCGGCCAGGATCGCGCCGTTTCGGTCATAGATCGAATAGTCGAAAACGTAGATGTGCTGGTCGGAAACGAAGAGGATTTGCAAAAAGGCTTAGGCATCGCCGGTCCGGAAGTCGCGGCCAAATCGAAACTCGATCCGGGAGCATTCTTCGGCATGATTGATCGCGTCATCGCCAAGCATCCACATATCAAAGTCGTGGCTACAACTCTGCGCGAAGTCCATACGACCAGCCGGCATTCGTGGGGCGCGGTGGCCTGGGTCAGCGGCGAACCGCACATTTCAATGACCTGCGACCTGGACGTACTTGACCGCGTTGGCGGCGGAGACGGGTTCGCCTCCGGCTTCTTTTACGGCTTGCTGACGGGTGAAACTCCGGCAGATGCGCTGAAGCTAGGCTGGGCACACGGCGCCTTGCTGACCACCTTCCCCGGCGATACGACCATGGCCAGCCTGGAACAGGTGCGGGCCTTGGCCCAGGGCGGTTCGGCGCGTATCCAACGCTAAACTTTTCACGCAGCTTTTATGGCTTCGGTGTGCCCGTTGTCGCGCTGGCAGTTCCATAAGCTTCCAGCCAAGTCGCGGCGATGCTGGAGATGGAAGCCTTCGGCCAATTCGGAGAATTACCCACGCCGCTGGCGAAGTGTTTGAGCCGAATATTGAAAACCATCGAGGAACAATGGCATTCACACCCGAAGACAAATTGCGTTTCGAGATTGAAAAGCTTCAACTGGACATCCAGGAAAAGAAAAGAGCCTTTTTCAATCAGCCAAGCTTCTGGATTCCCGTGCTGACGGTCGCGATTTCGTTAAGCGGAAATCTCTTTCAATGGAGCAATTCGAAAAACGAAAAGACGCTGGTGGACATTCAGATCGCCCAGGCCAAGCTTGATAAGCAAAAAGCCGATGATCAGTTGAAAGCATTGCAACAGCAGATTGATGCCGCACAAGCAGCATTCGAATCCACCAACCAGAGGATTGCCGATGCGGAAAAACGATTGCAGGAGGCAACTGAAAAGCTTGGGGCGTCTCAATCACCCCAGGTCGCGGCAGCAGCGGCAGAAGCCGGGCGCGTGCTGGCTGATGCGCGCCAGATCAATCAACGAGGTCTTGAGGGTTTACGGTCAGTAGACATCACCGGCCCGCAGCGCGCTGGAAAAAATACCTCGCTCGCGACGACAAAAGAGCGTGAAGGATTTGAGAAGCTGATAGCGGGCGATTACGATGGAGCTGCTCAGGCATTTCAAGATGCTGAGAACGCACTTTCAGGTTTTCATAGCGCGTACGAACTATCGCGGTTGATCAGATCAAGACGTTCAGACCTAAATGATCCCGCGAAAAGAAAAGAGGTCTTTCAGATCATCGTCAATAAACTTTCTTTTGGCGCACCGCCAGAAGTAATCAGTAAGATGAAAGAACTGTCCAAATAATTCACGTGCATCAATCATCACTTTGGATAAGGAGAAAGAAATGAACCCATTAGTCGAAGTCGAAAAGCTGGGCCAGAGCATCTGGTACGACAACATCCGCCGCCTGTTGATAGATAACGGCGACATCGCTGGCAAGATCGCCGAAGACGATCTGCGCGGCATTACGTCCAATCCGACAATCTTTGAGAAAGCTATCGGTGGCAGCACGGATTACAACGACGCGATGCAAAAATCGTTTAGCGGAGGCAAGAGCATCACGGATATTTATGAATCGCTGGCCATCGAAGACATTCAACGCGCCGCCGATCTGTTCAAGTCGGTCTATGAACGGACGAACAAGCTGGACGGTTACGTCAGCCTAGAAGTTTCGCCGCTGCTGGCGCGCGACACTGCGGGAACTGTGGCGGAAGCTAAACGCCTGTGGGCAACGCTGAATCGCCCGAACGTTTGCATCAAGATTCCGGCCACGCCGGAAGGCATCCCCGCCATTCGCCAGGCCATCGCTGCTGGCATCAACATCAACGTGACGATGATCTTCGCGCTGGAAAATTACGAAGAGGTCGCCGACGCTTTCATCAGCGGCCTGGAAGACCGCGATGCCGCGGGCCAGCCGATTGACCACGTCGCATCGGTTGCCAGCGTCTTCGTTTCGCGCATTGACGCAGCAGTGGACAAGGAACTGGAAAAACGCATCGGCGAAACCAAAGAACAATCTGAAAAGACTAAGCTGACTGCCCTGCTGGCCAAAGCGGCCATCGCTAACGCCAAGATTCAATATCAAAAGTTCAAAGAGATTTTCGGCGGCGCACGTTTCGCCAAACTGAAAGCCAAAGGCGCGCAGGTGCAGCGTCCATTGTGGGCTTCGACCGGCACGAAGAATCCGGCATACAGCGACGTGGTGTATGTTGACAGCCTGATCGCGCCACAGACGGTCAACACAATTCCGCCTGCAACCTACACAGCCTTCCGCGACCACGGCACGGTCAAGCTGACGATTGAAGACGGCCTGGACGAAGCCAAGGCATCGCTGGCCAAACTTACTGAGATCGGCATTGACCTGAAAGCCGTCTGCCTGAAGTTGCAGAACGACGGCGTCAAATCCTTCGCTGATTCATTTGATAGCCTGATGCAGACTATTCAATCGAAGCAGGCGGCGATGACCAGCGGCTTAGCCGACCGAGCAGAGGCTGCCTTGGGAAAAGCCTAGGCGCCGTGTCCGAAACCCTCAAACGCGCCGACGCCGAGCAATGGACTCGGAGGATTTGGCGCAAGGACGCGGCGTTGTGGAAGACAGAGGAAGAGCACCAAAAGATCATCAAGAATGCGCTCGGCTGGGTGACAGTTGTTGAACAGGTCAGCAGCGCAGCGGACGATCTAGCCCTGTTCAGCGCCAGCATTCGGAATGCAGGATTTAAGCACGCGATGGTGCTGGGCATGGGCGGCAGCAGCTTGTGCCCTGAAGTTTTTCGTAGAACATTCGGCAAACAGACTGGCTATCCCGAACTGCTGGTACTGGACAGCACAGACCCGGCGACGGTCGCGGCTTTTGAAGCGAAGATTGATCTGGCCAAAACGCTCTTTATCGTCGCCAGTAAGTCCGGCTCAACGGTCGAGCCGCTGATGTTCTACAAATATTTCTTCAACCGCGTGCGTGAGGTCAAAAGTAAAGGGGGCGAGCAGGCGGGCGAAAACTTCGTCGCCATCACCGATCCCGGCACCAAGATGGAACAGATGGCGAAGGAGGATAAATTCCGTCGTATCTTTTTGAACCCGGCGGATATTGGCGGGCGCTATTCGGCGTTGTCATTTTTCGGGATGGTTCCGGCGGCAGTCCAAGGCTTTGATTTCCGCACGCTGCTGGATCGCGCCAAGACTGCAATGCATGCCTGTGCGCCTGTAGTTCCGGCAGCGGACAATCCGGCGGCAAAGCTGGGAGCAATCATCGGCACGTTGGCCAACGAAGGCCGCAACAAGCTGACGCTTTCGATGGATGCTGAAATCGCATCGCTCGGTTTGTGGATCGAACAGCTTGTCGCCGAAAGCACAGGCAAGGAAGGCAAAGGTATTTTGCCTGTCGCGGGCGAAAAGCTCGGCGCGCCGGACGTGTACGGCAACGACCGGCTCTTTGTGCATATTTCAGTGGGCAAGATTGATCCTGAAACTGATTCCAAGCTGCATGCCCTGGAATCCGCCGGCCATCCCGTTGTTCGTCGCAAGTTGAACGACACGCTCGATCTGGGTGCTGAGTTTTATCTGTGGGAAATGGCTACGGCCATTGCAGGCAAGATCACCGATATCAATCCCTTCGATCAACCCAATGTTCAGGAGTCGAAAGACAACACAGTGCGCTTGCTGGAAGAGTTCAAACAAAACGGCAAGCTGACCGAGCAGTCGTTGGCAACGGAAGGGCGCGGCCTGCGCGTGTTGTGCGCGGACGAAACGATTCAACAGTTGGGCGCAGGCGCTTCGGTGGAATCATTCATTGGCGCGCATGTGAAACGGGCGGGTGCGGGCGATTACGTCGCGTTGTGCGATTACCTGCAGGAGACCGGCGAGCACGAAGCTTTAATTCAAGTCATTCGCGCGCATGTCCGCGATGCGCTGCACGTAGCGACGACGACGGGTTATGGCCCACGCTTCCTGCATTCGACCGGACAGTTGCATAAAGGCGGCGACGATCACGGCGTGTTTGTTCAAATCACCGCGGATGATGTCAAAGACGTGCCGCTGCCGGGCGAACCCTTCGGCTTCAGCATTCTGAAACAGGCACAGGCACTGGGCGATTTTGCCTCCCTGGCCAGCCGCCACCGCCGAGCTATCCGTGTGCATTTGGGCGCGGACATCGCAGCAGGCCTGAAAACATTGCTCGACATCGTGCAACACGAGTTGCCATTTGGCGTCAAAGCTGGCGCTCCCCGATAAACCCACTTCAATACAAAACAATGACGGTTGAGCTTGCATCAGGTTCAACCGTCTTTTTATATCCGCCAATGGAAATTTTTACCGCAGCCACCACG
>JBDSAM010000385.1:0-12279 GCA_039922135.1 Blastocatellia bacterium | reverse complement strand
ATCAAACCGTTCGCGCCGCCGATGCCCGAATCCATTGAGGAGACGGGCTTGTCGTTTCAGTTTCTGGCCGACCTGGCACTGAAGACCTCTGGCGCAGAGAGCACGATGACGACGGCCGCTATTGCCGATCGGATGTGTCTGCCGCTGCCGTTAGTCGAATCGCTGATGCAGCATCTGTATCGCGAAAAGCTGCTCGAGATTCGCGGCAACGCCGGATTTAATAATAATCGCTACGCGTTGCTAGATCGCGGGTGGGATTACATGCGCCGGGCGATGGAGATTTCCGGCTACGTTGGGCCGGCGCCGGTTTCGTTGACCGCCTACACGGCGATGATGCATTCGCAGTCGCAGCCGGATGAGTTGGTGGGGCCCGACACCGTTGCCGCAGCCTTCCAGGATTTGGTTTTGCCGGAAAGCCTGCTGCAAACGCTTGGCTTTGCGATCAACTCGCGCCGCAGTTTGTTCATCTCCGGCATTCCCGGCACAGGCAAGACTTCCGTTGCTGAACGCATCAACAACGCGTTACAAACGCCGATCTGGATTCCCTATGCCGTCGCGATTGACGAACACGTCGTCAACATCTACGACGGCCATAATCATGACCGGACGCTGGACGAAGGCTCATTCGACCTGTACGACAAACGCTGGTTGCGTGTGGCGCGTCCGCTGATTATCGTCGGCGGCGAAATGACGCTGGAAAGCACCGATTTGATCTACAACCGCGCGGCCCGTTATTACGAAGCGCCTTTCCAAATCAAAGCCAATTGCGGGACCCTGGTGATTGACGATTTCGGGCGGCAGCGCGTTGAGCCGGAAGAACTCCTCAATCGCTGGATCGTGCCGCTCGAACGCAAGGTGGACTTCCTGACCCTGCACACCGGCAAGAAGATCAGCGTCCCGTTTGAACAACTGGTCGTCTTCTCGACCAACCTGGAACCGAGCCGCCTGGTGGACGAAGCGTTCCTGCGCCGCATGGGCTACCGCGTCCGCATCGAACCGCCAGGTGAAGAGACCTACCGCCGCATCTTTGAACGGTACACGGAAAATGCTGGCGTGGCGTATGAGCCATCAGTGCTTGATTATCTGATTTCGAAATACCCGGCAGACAAGCGCGTGATGAAGGCTTGCGAGCCACGCGATTTGATCAACCGCTTTCTGGATATTTGCCAGTACAAGAGCTTACAGCCGACGCTGACCAATGAACTGCTCGACCTGGCGTGGGGCAACTACTTTGGTATTGCGCATGCATAAACCTGTTGCGTAAACCGTCAAGAAACAGCTTTAACCACGGAATGAATTTGGCCTACGACAAAAAATCAGCGCTCAAGCTTCTGACGAAGACGGTTTGTCTGCTCGCCTGCCTCTGTCTACCAGTCTTTGGCGACGAATTGCATTTGAAAGATGGCCGGGTGATCCAGGCGGAAGAAACTTGGGAAGCCAACGGCATTATCTGGTATCGGCAGGGAAAGATAACTGCCTCTGTAGCCAGAAACGACGTGATTCGGATCACCAAACCCGTTCCTGGCGAAGTGCCGAAAGCAGATCCAAAAGTGGACAAAGACGCCGCGCTTGCGCCGAAAGCAAAACCCTCCGCAGAAGAGAACAGGCCCGGAGAGAGTATAGATACTGGCAAAGGCGCAACCGGCAATGCACGCGCGACGCACAAGGTCACACGCATCCTGTTGAAGGACGGAACACAGATTGATGCTGACTCTGTTTGGGGAGAGTCCGAGCGAATCGGCTATCGGCTGGGCAAGATGGAGACGGTAATTGATCGTTCAGAAATCGCGCGGGTCGTTCCCAATGTAAATGTCACTGATGGCCCGCCATTACCCGCAAATGTTCATCTGCGGTTTTCGACCGGCAACAGCGGACTGGATGGGATAATTGTCTACAACGCGGCCCGGCATGGTGTGGATCCGCTGTTGATTTATCTGGTGATGCGCGAAGAGTCTGGCTTCAACTACCGTGCCGTCTCTCACGTCGGCGCGCGCGGGCTGATGCAGTTAATGCCGGGAACGGCTGCGCGGCTGGGCGTGCGGAACATTCACGATCCGGTCGAAAATGTGGAAGCGGGCACGCGCTACCTGCGCGGCCTGATTGATATGTTTGGCGGGGACATCAATCTGGCGCTGGCGGCCTATAACGCTGGCGAAGGCGCTGTGTTAAAGTATGGCCGTCGTATACCGCCGTACGCTGAAACGCTGAATTATGTATGGCGAATTAACACGGCTTACCGTCGAGCTGTCGGACAGTAAAGTTTAGAACCCTCACCTGAATCTGCCTGAGAAGGAGGAAATTTATGAAGTATCTCGTCCCTCTTTGTCTGACCTTATTTCTCGTCGCCGGTTATGCCTTCGCGCAGGAGCAGCCGATCAAGTCCCGCGAAATTCTGACCAATGATTCCATCATCAGTTTGGCCAAAGCCGGTTTCAAAGAACGCACTATCATCACGTTGATTCGCACATCGCAGACGCGGTTCGACATCTCAACCGGAAGGCTGGTTGAACTGAAGAAACGCAGCGTAAGCGAGCGCGTCATCAGCGAGATGATCGAAATTACCAATCGCGGCGAGATGGCTCAGCGGCTTTCTACATTGCGCGACGATGAGTTCTTTGCCAAAGATGACGATGCCTTCTTCAACGGCCCAATCTTCAAGCAGCTTCCAAGCGAGAAGCGTGCTAAGAAGCTGGAAGACGAAGCGATGATCTTCGGCTCGCAATCGGGCAGCGCCAGCAAATCCAGTTCTCGCGGGTATGGCCCGAATGGCGAGCGCCAACAACAGAGCGAAACCACCGGTTCGGCCTCAGTCAAAATCCTTCGTCCATCAAGCGAACCGGGCGGCGCAACGCCGAAGCTGGAGCGCGTGGTGAAGCTGGATAACCGTGGCGTGCTGGATATGATCCAGGCTGGATTCTCAGAAGGCACGATCATTCGCAAAATCGAAAGTTCTCAGGTTGATTTTGATCTTTCGCCAAAGGCTGTCGAAGACTTGAAGAAGAATCGCATCAGCGAGCGCGTCATCTCGGTTATGAAGACGGCGATGGACGAATCGAAGTGAACGCAGCAGGCAAAAAGCAAACGGCAAAAGGCAAAGGTCTCCGGCTCTTTGCCTTTGTTTTTATGATCGTGCTATTCGGCGCAACATTGCCACTGCGTGCGCAAACGCCAAAGCCGAAGCCAAAATCCCCAGCTCCAAAATCTGATGAAGCTGCCATCATCGTTGAAACTTCAGAGGTGTTGTTGCCTGTCACCGTGCGCGATGCGGCTGGGCAGTTTGCCCCGGATATGAAGGCTGAAGACTTTATGATTTATGAGGACGGCATTGCGCAGCCAATCAGTTCCTTTGCCGTAAAGCGCATGCCGGTTCACGTGGTGCTGTTGATTGATACCAGCGACAGCGTCACGCACGAACTGGATGATTTCAAAGCCGCAGCTTTGCGCTTCGTCACCCAACTGGATCCCGAAGACAAAATCTGTCTGATTCAATTTGATGACAAGGTTAAACTGGTGCTGGATTGGACCAGCAGCCGCAACGCCATCAAACGCGCGCTTAATTTGCTGCAACCCGGATTCTTCACCAAGTTCAATGACGCGCTTTACCTTGCAGCCAAAGAGCAACTGGGCAAGCTCGCTGGCCGCAAAGCGGTCATCGTACTAACTGATGGTATTGACAGCGGTCGCGGCTCAATCACGCCTGAACGCGCCTTCCGCACATTAGTCGAAGAAGAGGTGCCAGTGTACTCGGTTAGCAAGACGCGCATTCAGGGCCGCGCTGACCGTGACAAGCTGGAGTTCTATCAGCAGGCTTCGTCATCTTCGTTCAATCAACTGAAAATTGAAGACCTGAAGATGTCGCTTCAGCAATTGGAAGAGAGCGAGAAATACTTGACGCGTATTTCTGAAGAAACTGGGGGCAGAATCTTCCTGCCTGAAAACTTCGATGATCTGAGCGATGCCTACCAAAAGGTGGCCGACGAACTGCGCAGTCAATACGTAATCTTTTACACGCCGGCCAACCCCGCGCGCGATGGCGAATACCGCTCAATTCGCGTCAAGATTAAACAAACTGGCTACCGTGCGACAACACGCTTTGGCTATTATCCGAAGTGAAGCTCGAACTTCACTCAGGCAAGATCGTGCCCCGCCTACGAACGCTATGAATCCGGCAAACTCTTCAGACAAAAGTGTATCTGTAACACGAACTCAGGTAGGACGGCTGAAACTGGCTGTGATCGTTGTGTTTCTCGTCGCGGTGGTCGCAGGCGGCTTCATGGCGTATCAGCATTACTCATCGAAGATCGCTCCACTGACGACGCAGCAGATCACCACGTTAGCCAAAACAACCGAGCTGGAGGCTCGCCAGGATTGGCTGCGGCTGGCGCGTGGCGTATTGGGGGCTGAAAGCGTAGGGAAGATTGCCGCGCCGGTTGAGCCTCGGAATAACCTGGGCGAAACGTCAAAGGTGGAATTGGGGTATCAACTTTTCTTTGACCCTATCCTGTCAGGCGACAGGACAACGGCCTGCGCTTCCTGCCATCACCCTGACCACGGAATGGCTGATGGCTTGCCGAAAAGCATCGGCCACGGTGGGCGCGGGTATGGCGCAAACCGCGCTGGGACGGGTAAGGAACTACTGCGCAACACGCCCAGCATTTTCAATGTTGCCTACAACACGCTGCTTTTCTGGGATGGACGGGTGGCCACGTTAGAAGAGCAGGCAATGGTTCCGATGTTTGCTGAAAATGAAATGAACCAGCAGACGCCTGCGGATATGGTTAAACGCCTGCGGGCGATTCCTGCGTATCGCGAACTGTTCGCTAAGGCCTTCGGCTTCAAATCGCCGCGGGACGGGCGCGAGATTGATTTGCAGAACATCGCTCGGGCCATTGCGGCATTTGAAAGAAAGCTGAATATCACCGAAACGGCCTATGACAATTTTGCCAAAGGGCAGGATCAGGCAATGACGACCGAGCAATTGCGCGGGATGGTCGTCTTTTTCGGTCAAGGGCAATGCGCGGCCTGTCACACGCCGCCGAACTTTCACGACGGCGTGCTCAGTTCGATTGGCACGACGACTTCGGCGGACAAGAATGCGCCATTGGATGATGATCCGGGCTTTGCCGCCGTGCTGCGGCGCGAAGACGGCTTCGGAATGTTCAAAACGCCAGCCTTGCGCAATGTAGCGCGTACCGCGCCTTACATGCACAACGGCGCGTTCAAAACGCTGGAAGAGGTTGTCGAGTTTTATAACGATGGTGGCGGGCGAGGTCGCGGGCACGATGTGTTGTCGCAGGACGTGAAAGTTTCAAAGCTGGATTTGTCCGATCAACAGAAAAAAGATTTGGTGGCGTTTCTAAAATCGCTTGACGACCTGACTCCGCCGCCGAAGTTGCCGGACAGCGTGCCGAGCGGGTTGCCAGTCGGCGGTAAGTAAATAGCGAGATCGGAGTCCCGGTATTGTACCAATCTTGCTCGCCTTGATTTAGAATTCTGCCCGTCAAACCAATACCTAAGGTGGCAAAGAGCAATCATGACCAATTTTGCCAAAGAGAAAGAGATCCTCTTTGAGCATCTGAAGAAGGCCGGTTTCAAAAAGACTGCGCAGCGCGAGTTGATTCTGGAAGTGTTCCTGAAAACCGAAGGGCATCTGAGCGCCGATGATTTGTACGGGCTGGTAAAGGCCGAAGATTCCACCGTTGGTTTCACCACGGTCTATCGCACGTTGAAGCTGCTAGCTGAATGCGGGTTGGCGCGTGAAGAGGGCTTGGGTGATAACCGCATGCGCTACGAGCACAATTACAACCATCAGCATCACGACCATCTGATCTGTACTGAATGTGGCGACCTGATCGAATTTTACAGCGAAATCATCGAAAAGAAGCAGGACGAGATTGCCGAGACTTACAAGTTTTTGCCGACGCATCACTCCTTGCGAATCTGGGGCCTCTGTTCCGCCTGTCAGAAAAAGAGCCGAGCCGCTGCAAGGTGAGCCATGCGCGAATGTCTGGATCAATCTCCCATTGTGAAAAGCCGATTGCCCAGCCTTGTTCTGATGATGTGCTATTTTGCTGCCGTCGCCGCTTGCAAGGTCGAGCCTGAGCGCGAGGCTCCATCCGCTCCAACTTCCATCGCCAGCGTTGAAACCTTTCTTCCTGAAAGCATGCGCACTATCTTCAAACGTAGTTGCGAATCCTGTCACGGATACGACGGTCACGGCATCACTGGTATTGCCCCGGATATGCTGCGCAGCTTTGGACATAAGCCGGAAGAGTGGGAGAAGTACTTCGTCAATCCGCAAAGCGTGCACCCTGGCGCGCAAATGCCTTCAACCGTCTGGATGAGTCAGGACGAGATCAAAACAGTAGCGGCCTTTCTGGCCAATCTTCCCGATCCAAACAACCGCGATTCAGCGCCGGAGCCGCGCTAGTCGAAACCGCAAAGGCTGTGTTAGCCTGCCCAACGTTATGGAATCCCACGAACACGTTTGCCAACAGGGAACGATGGCTGAACGATCGCCGCTGAGCGCAGCTTTACGATTGAAGGTTGAGTTGCGCCGAGTATGGCAAATTGTGCGCGACGTATTGCGCGGTTATACGGCTGGGCAGCCCATCAATGAATCGCGCCCGCGCAAAGGCTGTTGTTGACCACCAATCACCAAGATGATGAACGCAGAACTGGAAAAACTGGTTGAACAGATTACGGAAATGATTGTCGCCCGGCTCCAAAGTGAGCAGGGAAGTGACAACAACATTGAATGCAGCCCGCATCACATTGCCTGCGCGTTGCAGGCGGGCGCTTCGCGCATTGGCTTGGGCTGGGGACAAGCGGCAGCTTCTGCACTCGGAGGGAATGCCGAGGTCGGCAAATACATTGATCACACCTTGCTGAAACCCGAAGCCACGCGCGAAGAGATCGAAAAGCTCTGCCAGGAAGCCCGAGCGTTCAGCTTTGCTTCGGTTTGCATCAACCCGACCTGGGTCAAAGAGTCCGCGTTTCTGCTGCACGGTTCGCCGGTGAAGGTTTGCACGGTGATTGGCTTTCCGCTGGGAGCGACCTTGCCGGATGTGAAGGCTTACGAAACGCGCCGAGCTATCTTCGACGGCGCAACCGAAATTGATATGGTCATCAACATCGGCGCGCTGAAATCGGGCGACGACCAACTGGTCAAACGCGACATCGCCGTCGTCGTCGAAGCCGCGCATGAAGGCTGCGCCATCGTCAAAGTGATCATCGAGACCGCGCTGCTGACCGATGCCGAAAAAGTTCGTGCTTCAGTGCTGGCAAAAGAAGCTGGGGCCGACTTCGTCAAAACCTCAACCGGCTTCAGCAAAGGCGGCGCAACCGTCGCGGATATTGAGTTGATGCGCAAAGCTGTTGGCGCGGAACTGGGCGTCAAAGCAGCGGGCGGCGTCAAAGATTTGGCTTCGGCCAAGGAGATGATTGCCGCCGGAGCCACGCGCATCGGCGCCAGCGCGGGCGTCCGCATCGTGCAGGAATCGAAGGGCGCAAAGCCTGCGAGCAGCGCGCCAGCAGGCAATTACTGATCAGCGAAAGCGGTTTCGGCCTCTGTTGACGGTCTCGCGAATCGTTTGCTACTATGCGCGCTCGTTTTGGGAAGTCATTGAATTCAGGGGCACATAACTCAGTGGTAGAGTGCTGTCTTCACACGGCAGAAGTCGCAGGTTCAAATCCTGCTGTGCCCATAAACAAAGGTCGTTTGATTGTGAAAGTGACCTTACAGTTAAGCCGGAGGGAAAGCTCCGGCTTTTGTGTTATTGAGACAAACCTGACGCCTGTCCATCCCACGATCGCCGCAGCTAACAACAAACGAAGATGAACTAATTTCAGGTGCAAGATAAGTGATTTTATCTTGCACCATCAGATTTCGCGGCGACTGCGAAAATCGACGGCCTTTTTTCCACCACTTCAACACTACAGTGAAATTCTTGGATCGCTCAGCAAGAAGGCCGTCAATAAAGACGGCCCTTCGCGTTCTTCACTGTCCATTCAGTTCAACGGGATAGTTATTATGGCGACAATAACCTGACTGCGACAATTGAATGTAAGCGACTGAAGAGTCGCTGTTTGCGGTCGTAATCGGCTTCGATTTCCACTTGGCGTCCAGAACTTGGCTGTTATTGGCGACAATCATCCTCTCAAACCCGCGTTTTATCAATCACTCTCTTGATTGTTTCCAGGTACATTTGTTTGACTCGCCGGTTAGAGAGCTTGGCGTAGCGCTCGCTCGATTCGATTGAAGAATGGCCGAGCAACTCTTTGATTGAGATTACTTCCGCGCCTTCTTCCAGTAAATTCGAGGCGAAGGTATGGCGCAAGTTATGACAACTTGCTTTGATTCCCGCTGCTTTGGCGTAACGCTCGACCTTCTTCTGAATTCCTTTGGCTGACAAGGCGCTGTTCTTGCGCTTCTGATTCCAAAAGAGCAGATCGCCCGGAACCTTTGAAGGGCGCTGCTTCAAACACGTTTTGAGGCTGGCAATAACATCCGATGAAAGATAGACCACACGGTCTTTTCGCCCCTTGCCCTGCTCGATCAAGACCGACTTTTGTTCCCAATCGATGTTACTCAGCTTGAGCTTGGCGACTTCACTGACGCGCAAGCCACAACGCAGCATCAACAGGCACAGCGCGTGATCCTGTGAATTGTCGATCTGCTTGAAGAGAGTTTTGACCTGCTCTTGAGAGAGCTTCTTCGGCAGCGGTCTGCCCAGTCGCTGGAAGTGGCTTGGCTTGATCGGGTTGGTCTGAAGTTCCTGCCGCTCGGTGACCAGATAATCGAAGAAATGCTTGATCGCATTGAGCCGCCGGTTGGTCGTCGTTGCCATCAATCCGGCGCGCGACTGCTGTTGGACGAAGTGATCTACATCTCGCCAGGAGACTTGGTGCAAGGCTTTGTCGAGTCCGGCAAAGAACAGGCGCAGATCGCGGCCATAGTTTTCTATCGTGTGCGCCGAATAGTTGCGCATTTGCAGATGCTCGCAGAATTGTTTGATTTCGTTTGGTTCCATTGCTACCTCCCGCCGATGGCTTGACGTTTTTCAATCTTGGCCATGGCTTGATCGTATTGCTCTCGCTTGGTCGTATCGTAGAGTTGCGTGTAGCGCAGCGTAACCTGGATCGAGCGATGGCCCATCAACTCTTTGAGCACTTCGAGCGAGACGCCGGCATTGAGCATTTCCGTCGCAAAGGTATGGCGCAGGCAATGCGGCGAGTAATGTTTGGTGATGCTGGCCACTTTGAGATACTCATCCATTAAGAAGTTGATCTGATAGCGCGTGAGCGGAAGTCCCTTCCGCGAGCGGCTTGGAAACAGATACTGGCCGATCTGTTGGCGTGAGGCTCGCCAAGTCCTCAAGCCTTGCTCGACATCCGGCGAAAGATAGGCGATGCGATCCACTTGCCCCTTACCATTATTGATGCGCGCGGTGCCGTCATTGAAGTCAATCACGGCCCAAGTCAGCGCGCAGACTTCCGAAACGCGCAGCCCGCAGCGCAGCATCAATAAGAAAATGAGCCGGTCTCTGACCGAGTCAACGACCTTGAAGAAGGCCGCCAGATCGGTTTGATTGATTGGCTTGGGCAAAGTCAGAGGCGCTAAAAGGCGGTGGCGGCGACGCAGCACCGGCTGATGATTCATCAAGCCGTCTTCGCGTAAAAACTCGAAAAACTCTCCCAGCATACTGAGCTTGGTGTTAATCGTGCTGGCGGCGAGCCCTGCCTTGCGCGCGGCAGTTACGAAATCTGTGATGTCTTGAGAGGTGGCTTGACTGAAATCGGCGATCAGTGCGGCCTGGCGTGAATCGGACACCCTGTCCGTCAGACTTTTGAGCGTTCTGGCAACAGCCAGCACCGTACTGGAGGCATAGTTGCGCGCCTCCAAGGTGGCGAGATAACGCAACGCCTGTTGTCTGCTTGCCGAAGTGAGGAAAGAAAGAATGGCTTCAACGCAGAGAGAGACTGTGTAATCCATCGAAATGACCTCCACTGGCTACGGAAGAGAAACCGTAGTTTATGAAAGTCAGGTTTGATTGTCGCCATAACTGTTATTCTGTTGTACTGGTGAGAAATCAACTGCCTTCCCAATATTCCATATCATCACAGCCTACTATTTCGGTTTCGGATACCATTTTTTTACCGTTTCCAAAGCCCATTGGGCAGATTTGTCACTGTGGCAAAGGTTGCAGCTATTTGGAGTCGGCTGGTCAATCGAAACAGCAGGCGAGATGAAGTTAAAGGTATGGTCTCTCGATTCAGCCCCAACAGAATTTTCTCCCGTCTTAGGCATATGGCAGTTGATGCATTGACTGCCGGTGCTGGTCGCCGCGTGGTGAGTGTGGTCAGAAATGGACTGATACGCCGGGCCAACGAACTTACCAGGGCCGTGACAGGTGAGGCAGAGGGCATTTGTCTCAGCCGATTTGATAGTCATTGAGCGATGGCGCGAACCGTGTGAATCGTGGCAGTTTGAACATTGTAGCCCCTGCCCAAACATGACGCTATGTGTAAAAGTATTGCCCTGCACGCGATTTTTGTGTGCCGTTCCATTGCTCCAAAATTCTGGCGTCTGTTTTCCCGCTTCCGGCTCAAAGCCACGCCAAAAATCTGAAAGCTTTTTGCCAGGTTGATAACCTACAGGCCACGCGTATTCCTTCACGTCAGGCTTGCCAGCTTGATGACAGGCGAGACAGACTTCAATAGAGCGTTCAACACTCAGACGAGCTGGATTGACAATGTCCGCTTTGGCGAGGCTCTCCTGATGCTTTTTTCCGGGGCCGTGACAACTTTCGCAGGTGATGTTTAGTTCCGTCCAAGTCTGGGAGTAATGGTCTGGGCCAGTGCTGTGACAACCGGCGCACAGTTTGAAATTTGACCTCGTTTTCCAATCCGGATGTTGCGGATACCACCAATCGCTTTTAGCGGTATAGGGCTGCCACTTCTGTTCCTTAATACTCCATTGGCCGGGGAAAACTACTTCTTCACCATTGACGACACCTATAAAGCGTTGTTTCCAGCGATGGCCGATGACCCATTTGACATCCTTGAACTCAAAGGGACGATTTGCATCGGGCTTACTGAAATCTGCCAGAACGGTTTTATTTGGCCCATCAGCGATGGCTGGGCGAATCATCTTGTTGTGCGCCGAATCTTTCCAACTCTCATAATAGCTTTTATGACAGACAGCGCATTTTGTGGAGCCTATATATTGTGTCTGGTCAATGTGTGGCCAGTCATCTTCCTTTGTTGCCCCCCCTTGAGTTTTACCGTGTGCCTCTGAATTGAAAATAATGGCACCGCCCAGGCAAAGCGCGATAGCAATAAGAGTGCATTTTGTAAATGTTATGTGCTTCATCTCAACCGCTCCAGATAGTCACTGCATCTGATTGTTTTGGTAGGAGCCTTTTACAGATTACATCACCTCTGCATCAAAGTGGAATGCGGCTGGGAAATACAAAGAAAGCGGGAAGCTGCCAACCTCAAACCTCTTCCCCTTAATTCAACAGTTCAACCATTCTGTTGTACTCAACAAATGCCAGCCCTGATTTTACATGCGTTTACGAACTTTTCAGATGGTCTAAATCACCCTGTAGTGTTAGGCGGTCAGACTCCCCCCATCCCAATTGTGCTCAGGGTCCGGGTAAAAAATCAGGCCTCTGGCGTTGTTGGTTATCATGACAAGCCAGCCCCCAGGAACTTTCGTTCGATAGACATCTCCCAATTTCCACCATTCGCCTCCCGCACTGGACGAATTCAATTTGTGCCAGACGAGTTGTGGTGGTTCTGCTTTCTGTGCCGTGTTTGGGCTTTTCTTCATGTTCGTTATCCTTTCGCCTTATTCGGATACAAATTTGGTGCAAATCGTTTGTAACACCCGATGACTCGCTGCCGCCTAACGACCCAAGCTCACCACCTGTCAGCGCGAAACTCACTTTTACGCCTAATGAGCACCAACACCAAGCATTTCGCGGCAAAAATGAAGGAGCCTCTGAAAGATGCATCTTTACAGAGGCTCCTCGGCATCATCCGTCAAAATAGTGCGCTGGCCGCTATGAGGATTGACGATAACAACATTACACCTATTTTGTTGTCATCAATTCAACACTTCAACCATAGTGTTGAACTGCCAAAAATTGCAAGAAACGGCGCTCAGTCAATGTTCAAGCAGGCAAAATGATTCCAGCCTCATCAATTCGTTGCTATGGATTTTGACTGTAGTGTGGAACTCACGCGAATTGTCATCATTCTTCGCCCTTTTGC
>JBDSAM010000384.1:0-9589 GCA_039922135.1 Blastocatellia bacterium | reverse complement strand
GTTACGGCACGCCGCCGAATAACGTGGCAGCGCCGGTGTATGCCGCCGTCTCGGCTACGGCGGGGCCTGTCTTGTCGTCGCTGACGCCTGCCACGATTGCCCAAGGCGCAGCGGTCACGCTGACGGTCAATGGAGCCAATCTGGCCGGGGCCAGCAGCATCCGGTTTATCAACGCCAGCAACGGCACGCTCGAATCGAATATCACGGCCACGAACATCGTGGTCAATGGCGGTGGCACGTCGTTGACAGCGACAGTCACGGTCAATGCCGCCACTACGACGGGCAAGCGGATTGTTTCGATTGTGGCAACAGCGGGCAGCACGCTGATTGACGACGTGGGAACGAACACGATTGACATCGTTCCCTAAGACAGTTGTAACACAACCAAAAACTTTCAGGAGGTTAGTTTATGTCTTCAAGCTTCAACTTATTACGTCATCGCCTCACTACAATCCTTTCCTGCGCGACCCTGTTGGCCGCAAGCCTGGTTTTGTTATTGCTGCAACAGACGGCCTTTGCTCAAGGTACTTTCAGCAGCGGTTCGACGGGAGCGGACGGCGCATTCAACCCCGCAACCAGTGTCCAGGTACAGCTCCCCGAAAGCGGCATGTTCAACTACACCACTGTCAATATCCCAGCGGGTGTGATCGTTACTTACCTGAAAAACTCGAAGAATACGCCAGTAACGATACTGGCAACCGGGAATGTGATGATTGCCGGAACGATCAATATTGACGGCGCGCAAGCGTGGAATTATTTCGGTGGAGAAGGAGGTCCGGGAGGCTTTCGAGGTGGTGATGGAGGAACTTCTTTGATTAGCTTGGCTGCCAAGCCTGGTGATGGCCCTGGCGGCGGCGGCGGCGGCAAAGGCGGGGCGTATACCGGAGGTGGCGGCCATTGGTATCTACACAAGTTTTTTGACATTGATCTCAAAAGGCTTATCGCCCCGCAAAGAGCCGGGTAAGCTAATGGAATGGTAATTCCGACTCCCGAATTTGAACCGCGACTGCAAAGGCGGTATGAGAAGCTGGTGAATGGACACCTTCATACAAGTGAGAATCAAGCCTTTGGCGCGCGCGCCTTGCCGAGCGTCAATGAAGCCTTTGCCAGTACCCAGGCAGCTTGGCGCTTTTACGCGAACCCGAAGATCAGCGCACAAGACTTGATTGCGCCTCTGGTGGAACAAGCCAAGCTCGATTTGCCAGTTGTCAGTCGTCGTTATGGGTTGGCGATTCACGATTGGTCTGACTTGGTCTATGCCAGGCACAGCAGCAAAAAAGATCGCAAAAAGATCGGCACTGAACTGGGTTATAAATTGGCGACTACTTTGTTGATCAGCGATTTGACTGGTGCCCCGATCTCGCCGATCAGTCTGGGATTGTGGGCGAACGATGGTTGGCACACGACGCTGGACGATCAAGCGCGAAGCAATCTTTCGCCGCTCGGATTGGTCAGCGAGACGATGTTGTTTTTGAATTGTCAAAAGCTGCCTTTGCCTTTGGTGCATATCATTGATCGGGAAGGCGACTCGATCTTTCATTACCGTCAATGGGATGCCGCGGGCGATCTGTTTCTGGTACGGGCCGACGGAGTTCAAAGAGTTGTCTGGCAGGGACGCACTCAGTTGCTGTGTGATGTCGCATCTCAAGTCGCCTTGCGTGCCGGTCAGGCAGTGGAGGTTTCGGCTCAAGTAATCGGCCAATTGTTTGTCGGCGAAACCAGCGTCGTCATTGAGCGTCCGGCTTTTCCGCGCGGGCGCGATGGTAAGCGGCAGTGGGTCAAAGGTGAGCCGCTCACGCTACGCCTGGTGGTTTGTCAATTGCGACTGCCCGACGGAACGATTGAAGCCGAATGGTACTTGCTCAGTAATGTGCCCAGCGATACGAGAGCAGAACAACTGGCTGAATGGTACTACTGGCGCTGGAGAATTGAGTCTTATTTCAAGCTGCTCAAGAGTCACGGCTTTCGAGTGGACCAATGGCAGCAGGAAACTGCTGACGCGATTGCCAAGCGCTTGCTGGTAGCAGCCATGGCTTGTGTCGTCGTTTGGCAGTTGCAACGCGCAACGGAGCCGGAAGCCATCGCAATGCGCGATTTGTTGGTGCGCTTGAGTGGCCGACAGGTTCGTCGCGGACACGCCACTGCGCCAGCGATACTGGCTGGTCTTTGGGTTTTCCTGTCGGCAATTGAGTTGCTTGACCATTATGATCTCAACGACTTGAAACAGATGGCACGACTCGCTGTGCCGGGTTATTCCTGACACAGCCGACTTGTGTAGATACCAATGGGCGATGACCCAGAACAACTTAGGCAACGCGCTGAGCAGCCAAGGCGAGCGCAGTGAAGGCGCTGAAGGTGCGCGCCTGATGGGCGAAGCCATTACCGCCTACCGCGCTGCGCTCTCGGTCAGAACGCGCGAGCAGTTGCCGCAGGACTGGGCGATAACCCAAAGCAACGTTGGTGTCGTGCTAAGTAATTGGGGCAAGCGTAACGCGGGGGCAGAGCGTGAAAAATTGCTGATAGAGGCGGTTAACGCGTTCCAGAATGTGTTGACGTTCTTCCCAAGTTACAAGCGGAGCTTTCAGGGTGCCAACAGCTTGTATCACGAGGTCTTGTTCAAATTCCCCGACGCCTTCGAACTGAAGCAACGCTGGCTGGCGACCCACCCGAATGATGCTTCGGTGCTGCCCGATTTCGCGGAGAACCATTTCACCACTGGCCGTTTCGCTGAATGCCGGGAGCGCATAGCGGCGCTGCTCGCCCAACCGCAGCTTGCCATTGATACCAAGAGCGCACTGCGGATGATCGAAATCGCCAACCTGCTGGCACTCGGCCAAGCCCAAGCCATCCCGGACAAGCTCGATGCATTGATCGCAGCCGTCGCCACGCAACCGGCGGACTTCAAGATCACGTGGACGTTTAACGGCACACTCCATTTCATCGGGCAGGAGGAGAAGCTGAGCGCTTACTGAGATTGGTTGAAACTGTTGTTCAGTGCAGCCGCTGGCGAGAATCGTGAAGCCATCATTGAAAGATTGCGCGAGGCAAAGGTGAGATTCAAAGTGAAGTGATCCGCGCTGAATCCTTCTCGGCTATCCTGCCGCCAGCGTTCGCGCGACAGGCGATAGACACAGCGAAACATAAACTTATCTCTCAGAGCCTTTCTTGAAAGTTCTTCCGCTCCGTGAGGAGCGCAATGTTTATAGTCAGGCGATGAGTGATAGTTGCTAGCTCCGTGAGGAGCGGCATCGGTTGACGCCCCAGATGCCGCTCCTCACGGAGCTAAAGGGGACAACCACCGCCAAGCTATAAACATTGCGCTCCTAGCGGAGCTGAAAAACCGGCGCAGATATTGGCGAGGCAAGGTCGTAGTATCCGACCGGTCACTTTTCAGAATCGCTCTCCGTCACGGTTTGTATGGTGTGTAATCCGAGTATCCGCGTGGCCCGTACCGTCGTGAGTGTGGTGATGCTGGGTATTGGAATACCGCCGCAACGACGGCTAGCAGTTCAGTCATTGGCAGAGGAATGTTGTGCGGCTAATGCCTCGTAGGGTGCCAGCTTCTCGCTCAGTTCGCGATCCCATGGCTACAGCGTTTGGGCGACTGCTGTCTGAAGTTCGGCCAATTCGCGCTCATCAGCTTCATTCAGTCCGCTGGTATATTGCTGGCGAATCAACTCGAAGCGGCGGTGGTTCAGCGTCGCCCAGGTCTTGAGTTCCTGCGGATGTTCCGTCGCGTGCCCCAGAATAGTTAGTGCCCACTGCTCCGTCGAGAGGCGTTGCGCCTGTGCTTGCTGCTGCAACCGCGCCGCCATCTCGTCATTCAGCGTAATAGTGACAGGCATTCCCTTGACCTCCTTTTGCGAGCAAAGTAGCACGGCGGTATTTGGCGAGCAACGTTTCCCGAACTCTGCCACCCCTGTTGCTGAGAGCCTCGCTCGAAGTTACGAGAGTTTGACTGAGATAAGCTTCGACACGCCTGGGTCTTCCATCGTCACACCGTACAAAGTCCTGGCTGCTTCCATAGTGCGTTTGCTGTGGGTGATGATCATGAACTGAGTGTTGGCGCTCATCTCAATTACCTTGTCGGCAAAACGTGCGATGTTCACTTCGTCCAGTGGCGCATCTACTTCGTCCAGCAGGCAGAAGGGACTGGGGCGGTATTTGAAAATGCCCAGCACCAGCGCCATCGCCGTCATAGCTTTTTCACCACCCGACAGTAGCAACACATTTTGGAGCCGTTTGCCGGGAGGTTGCGCGATGATCTCAATGCCGCTTTCCAGCACGTCGGTTTCGTCAATCAATCGCATTTCGCCCTGGCCACCGCCGAATAGCTCCACGAACATCGTTTTAAAGTTGGCGTTGATTGCGTGGAAAGCTTCGGTGAAACGTTCGCGGGAACGGCGTTTGATTTCGGCGATGGCTGACTGTGTATCGGCAATAGCCTTTTCGATGTCGGTCTTCTGTGTGTCCAAGAACTCGAATCGCTCTTCGATCTCAATCAGTTCATTAATTGCCATCATATTGACTGGACCGAGCGCATCAATCTTCGCGCGCAACTCATCCAGTCTGGCTTTGGCCGATTCCAGGTTGAAATCCTCCGGCACTTGCCAGAACGAAACCTCGAAGTCGTCGGCTAATGCGAGTTCATCCTCCTGCGCTTCCGCATCTTCGGGCGATAGACCAGCGGCTGATAACGGATCGGGTTCTCTGATGGTGATAGCCGTGGTGGTATCGGGGTGGGTTTCTATCGGGGCTTCGGCTGTCTGACCTTCTGTCGTTTGGGCGTCTTCTAACTGCGCCTGAGCAGATTCGGTTACAACGTTTGCCAACATTGCTTCCGCCGCCTGCTGGTTTTGCTCCAGTCGTTCGCAGACTTCGATAATGTTTTCGCCAAGCTCGGCGTGACAAGCTTGAATCAAATGTTCCAGGTTGCTGGTCAGCTTGGCGCGTTCGATCTCTTTCTGCGCGCGTTTTTCGCGAGCTTGGATTGCGGCATCGCGAGCGTTGCGAAGTTGCGCATCGAGTGTTTCCAGGCGTTCGCGCGCGGCGGCCAATGCGATAGACTTTTCTTCCAATTCGGCGACGCGCAATTGCTGTTGCGAAGTTAAAGTTTGAAGCTGCTCTGTCAGGCTGACCAGCGTCGCTTGCATCGATCCTGACTGTTCTTCAGCTTCAATGGCTTCAAAGCGGCTGCGTTCCAGGCGGTTGGTCAAATCGCCGGATTCGTTTTCCAGCCGGCGAATGTCATTTGATAATCCGCGTCGTCGTTCGGACTTGGTGGCGAACTCAGCGCGCCTGCGCGACAGCTCCTGGGCGCGCTGTTCCAAAGCGCGGCGTAACTCGGCCAATTCAGCCTGTGCAGTATTGACGACCTGTTCAGATTCAGCACGCAACTGTTCGGCTTCTTCAGTCTGCGCATTGGCGTGTAGCAATTTGGCTTCAAAATCCCTGCGTTCTTCTTCAGCTTGCGCGGTTTCCTGTTCGATAACGCGAATGTGGGTTGCCGTGCGTTCCAACTCACGGGAAATCTGCTGTAACTTCTCGCGCTCAACCGCCAACTGTTTTTCAATCTGGCGCTGTTCTGCGTCTAACCGCCGTTGGTCTTCTTCCAACTCAGCGACGCGGGATTTGATCTCGCTTAATTCGACTTCAACTGCGGCAACCTGTCCGGTCAAATTATCCAACTTGTCGCCTAGTTCGCTGATTTCGCGTTTGAGCGCCAACACTCCCATCCCCGTGCCTTCGCCGCCACCGCCGGTAATCAGCCGCCCGCCGATGATGCGTTCACCAGTCCTGGCAAGCATCATCGCCGTATGTGCATTGCCATTTTGCGAAATCGAAGCATGAAGAGCTTCTCCGGCATCATTGACAATTCGGGCATTTGCCAAGCTCGGCATCGCAAACTTGAAGGCTTCAGAAAACTCCGGTCGCAGGCCGAGCAGCGGCCCAAGAGTCTGATAACGGCTCTGCTCATCGGCGTTCGCGTTCCCGTTCAATGCGAGGCCAGAGTGATTGTTGTGATTGGAGTGCGCATCGCTTGCCTGCCCGCTTTCCTGGTTTATGACAAGGAAGGTTGCGCGGCCAGCACCCTCGGCTTTCAAAAAATCAATCGCTTGCAGCGCATCATCGAAGCTGGGAACAACGACGAACTCCAATTCATCGCGCAGTGCCGATTCGAACAGCGATTCATAGTCAGGGGAGACGCGAACAAAGTCGGCTAGCGTTCCCATCGTTTTGAAGCCTATAGAATTGGTGGCCTCGGCAGATTGGCGGCTGAACAATGCCTGAACGGCTTCGGAAAAGTAGGAATGGTTTTCATCAAGCTGAGCCAGGGATTTCAGGCGTTGCTCGGTCGCGGTCAACTCACGTTGAAGAGTTGTCAGTTTCGCCTGTTTCTCTTCGCGCTGATGGCGAGCTACGCCAAGGTTTGCGGTGATTTCGGTGAACTCTTCGCTGACACGTTGCTGGCGTTCCGTTCGCTCTTCGACTGTGAAGCTTAACTGCGCGTGCTGTTCACGGGCGGCTTCGGCTTGCGCGGCGGCCCGTTCGCGCTCAACGGCCAAGCCCTGCAACCGGGTATCGCAACGATCAACTGATTCCACAAACTGGCGCTTCAATTGCCGCCAGCGTTCCAGATGGGTGCCGCTGTCATAAACTTTCTTTCGGGCTTCATCCAGCCTGCGCTCGGCCACGATGTCGCTCTCAGCTTGCGCGCGGTGGTCGTTTTCCGCCTCCGCCAGAGATTTGCTTTCAGCGTTGATCTCCTGTTCGATCCGCTGCAACTCTTCGCGCAGCCTGGAGGTCTCCTGCCCAATGAACTGACCGCGCTCAGCAATGACGCCCTGATCTTTGGCAAATTGCGAGGCACGCGTACCCAAGGATTGAAGTTGTTGTGTCAGATAATTGTGTTGCTGGCGTGAACGTTCGACCTCAACATTGACATCAGCAGCGATCTGGCGCGTTTCATTCAGTTTTCCTTCGGCGATTCGAGATGTTTGCGCGGCAACGCCCTGATCTTCTTCAAGCCGAGCGATGGAACTTGTGATCTCAGCCTCGCGCGCCGTGCCTGCTTCCAGCGCGCTTTCCAATTCGTTAAGCGTTCGATTCGTCGCGCGATAATCGACGACATAAATCGAACGCATCAAGCCGCGCATTTCATGCTTGAACTTTTGATAGCGGCGGGCGCGTCCGGCCTGACGGCGAAAACTATTTTGCTGGCGCTCGATCTCAGCCAGAATGTCCGTGATGCGCGACAGGTTCTGCTTTGAAGCCTCAAGCTTCAGTTCCGCCGAATGCTGCCGCATTTTGAACTTGGAGATGCCTGCGGCTTCTTCAATCAACGCGCGGCGATCCATCGGCTTGGCCGACAGTACCTGCCCGATGCGGCCCTGTTCGATGATGGCGTAATGCGCGGCACCCAACCCCGTGCCCGCGAATAGATCCTGAACGTCGCGCAATCGGCACGCGCGGCCATTCATCTCGTACTCACTATCACCAGTGCGATACAGACGGCGCGCAACTGTAATGCGTTCGCCTTCGTGAAAGACTCTGACCGCCGATTCGACAGCAGTTTTGCGTCGCTTCTTTGTGGGTTGGGATGGCGTCGGTTGGTCAGTGATCTGCTCGATTGTGTCTTCTGACGAACTGGCTTCTGCAGTTTCAGCCATTATCGAAGGGGCATTGGCTTCGGCATTCATCTCAGCCTGGAATGCGACGGCTTGCTCAGCAGCTTGTGCGGCCATCTCAGCAGCTTCAGCGGCGTGTTTTTCTGCTTCAATTGCTCCGGCATCGCCACGAATCTCGAATGTTTCGCGGACGACCATCGTCAGGGCGACTTCGGCCATTCCGGCGGGTTGGCGGCTGCGGCTGCCCTGAAAGATGACGTCTTCCATCTTGCTGCCGCGCAGCGCCTTGGCGCGCTGTTCGCCGATCACCCAACTGATGGCGTCGGCAATATTGCTCTTGCCGCAACCGTTCGGGCCGACGACAGCAGTGATGCCTTCATCGTCGAAAATGACTTCAGTCGGGTCGGTAAAAGACTTGAAGCCTTGCAGAAAAAGTTTCTCGATTCTGAGCATGAAACGAACTTTCCGTCTTGAGGAATTTAGGTCGAGATACCACAACTAATTGCGTAGCTGAAAACGAAGGGCGCACTTTAAGGTAGGTGGTAGGCTTTGTCAACGTTCTGACTTTGGCAGGTTGATGAGGGTTTTGAGCCTCTTGGAACCTACCAGTTTGCGCATTCTCCGCAGATATTTTGTGCAGGGAACAACGTAAACCGGCAATGGGATTTGCCTGGAAATTGGATTTACAATGCTCCTGTCCGCTCAAAGTAAGGCTCCATCAATCGCATTCCTTCCAACCCAGGCAGGCTGGCCATTTTTGAATCTACTTCGTTGACCATGGTACGTCCGGTTTCACCTGCAAACAGGATCGAAAAAAGGCGTTTCACTTCCAATGGCGATTTAACGCCAGCGCCTACCGGCACCCAGTTGAATTGCAGCAGCTTTCTGGTCAGCCACTGCGCGGTGGGCGATTGTTCCAGCAATTCTCGAGCATGGTTGAAGTACCAGGCGAAATGCCTCCGCTCCTGTTTGGCAATTCGCTCACATAAGGTCTTGAGCGCGGGATTGCGCGTTATCTTTTGCAATCGTTCATAGCCGCGCAGTGTCGTCATTTCCTGAATTGCGCCGAATGAAAGATACACGGCGGGGAACTGGCTGTAGAAGATTTTTGACAACAGAGGCGCAAACAGCATTTCCAACCATTCGTTCAATCGGGCGCGGCCTTTGACCTCTTCCACGCGATCATCATGTAGCCCCGCGCCGCAGACCGACAGCAGATTGGCCAGTTCGTATCCGTGAAAGAACTCCTCATAGTTCCATGTGGTCAAGAAGGCGGAAACATCAGGCTTGAAGGCGATCTTCATCTGCAACAACATTCGCAGGTAGCGGATGGTCTGACTTTCAATGTCAGAAAAGTAGGTCAGCACGAACTTTTCGTCGTCGGTCAGGCCGACTTGTCTGGCCTCTTCCCAGTCAATATCTCTGGTTTCAATCTTGGCGGAAACTGAGATGTAGCGGTCAAACTCTGGTTTCATTTTGTGCTCCTGAAAAAACTTGTTGAAAATCGTCAGGCATCGATCAGCGAGGGAATAATGTGCTACTCGTTGATTGATGCCTGTTCTACGGCTGGAATTTCAAAACGGATTCAGGCGTGATGGTGGTTGCAATCCTGAACGCGCGCGCAGCTATCGGCCGAAGATACCGATCAGCACCAACAACGCGCCGATAGCGATATGCAGAATGTCATCCGTGCGCGTCCACTTGAAGAATTGTTTGGGAAACAAATTGGCGTAGCTGGCAACAGCCTGATATAGGTCAATCAGGCCGAAGCCGATATTGAATGCGCGGATCGCGCCCACATCGCCATTGAGTGCAATGGCTGCGCCGATCAAACCAAACACGATATGGAAGATGTTGTAGGACGTTGCGCCGCTAGTTAGGCTTTTGTTTGCAGGAATGATGAAACCAAGAATGCCAATCAGCACCAGAATCGGCGCGAAGATCGCCAGCGTCAGGAAGTT
>JBDSAM010000383.1:0-9055 GCA_039922135.1 Blastocatellia bacterium | reverse complement strand
AGCAGGCGAAGGATTCGCTGGAGATGACTTCGCGCTGGGCCAGGCGCTCGCGGATGGAATTTGACCGGCTGAAGGATTCGCCTCAATCAACCGGCATAGGTTCGTCGCTCTTCGGCATCAACCAAGGCAGCGTCTATCCTGAATTGCGGCAGCAGAGTCTGGAGCAATTGGTTGAAATTGGCTTTGAAGGTTATGCGATTGGCGGCTTGAGCGTTGGGGAAGAGAAATCGCAGATGTACGACATTACGGAGTTCATTGCGCCGCAGCTTCCCGCCGGCAAGCCGCGCTATCTGATGGGCGTCGGCACCCCGGAGGATTTGATCGAATGCGTGGCGCGCGGCGTGGATATGTTTGATTGCGTAATGCCAACGCGCAATGCGCGCAATGGGCAGGTCTTCATTTCGACCGGCAAACTGAACATCCGCAATGCCAAATTCGCCCGCGATGATCGCCCGCTGGACGATGCCTGTGAGTGCAGCGTTTGCCGCCGATATTCACGGGCTTACATCCGGCATTTGTGCAACAGCAGCGAGATGCTAGCGGCTACGCTCTGCTCTTACCATAACCTGGCCTTCTACCTTGACAGCATGCGATCCATACGGCAAAGTATCGCGCTCGGTGAGTTCACTGCCTTTCGCACTAGCTTCCTGAATAAATTCCGGAGCAGTTCAAACGAAGAATGAATGAACCGTGTCTCGCAAACTCCTCGCGTAAATGCACATTGACGCGAGACAGAAAAATCTTTCAAATCTAAAAGAAGGTTGAACCCGCCCTAAGTGATGTCACAACAGATCGCCCTTTTTCTGGTCTTTTTGCAGGGAGGCAGTTCGCTCGGAATGTTAGTTCCGATGCTGCTGGTCTTCGTGCTTTTTTACTTTTTGATCATCATGCCGCAGCGCAAACGCCAGCGCGCGGTTGATGAGATGCTTAACAACCTGAAACCTGGCGACAAGGTTGTCACCAGCGGCGGACTGTACGGACAGATCGTCAGCGTGCGCGAAGACAAGCGCACCGTACAGCTTAAGGTCGCCGAGAACGTGCGTCTTGAAGTCGCGCGCACCGCAATCTCCGGCATGCAAGAAACGCCGGAGCAGAAAGCTTGATCCGCTTCATGATGGTTGGATCGTTTCAAACTACCCTGAATCTTGAATCTGGAAGGTAAGCCGATTGTCTGGTTGGTTCTGTGGCAACGGCTCTGAGTAGTCTTATGAACAAGAATCTTCGTACACGTGGCATTGTTATCGCGGTACTCACCGTATTTTGCTTAATCATTCTTTTTGGGCCGTGGAATAAGCCCAAAGGATATTCACGCAGTGCGGGCGACTTCTTTAAGCCTTCAAAACTCAAGCAGAACTTGTCTGAAAACATCAAGCTCGGCCTGGATTTGAAAGGCGGAACGCACTTGGTCATGCAAGTGCAAGCCGACGATGCGATTGGGTTCATTACTGATGGTAATCGTCAGAAGGCTTCTGACGATTTGAAAAAAGAAGGCATCAAATTTACCGATGTAAAAAAGGTTTCGCCAGGGTTACTTGTAGTTGATACTCCAGACTCCAGCGAGCATACGAAAATTAAAGACAAGCTACTCGCATTTATGGGTGATGGTTGGGAGACCTCCACAACCCCGACTTCGATTACCTTCAAACTCAATACGCGAACCGCGGATTTTTTTCGTAAAGAAGCGACTCAGCAAGCCAAGAACATTATCGAGCAACGAATTAACAACTTTGGTGTTGCTGAGCCAACCGTCCAGGAGTATGGGAATGAGAATAACCATCAGATATTAGTTCAGATGCCTGGCTTGGACGATCCAGAACGCGTTAAGGAATTGATTAAAGGCGAATCGCGTCTTGATATCAGAGCTGTTGCGAATCCGCAAAAATTCGACACTTTGGAGCAAGCGACAGCTTCACTTGGCACTGACCAGGAAAAGGTGGTGCTTCCATACAAGGAGCGCAAGGCCGACGGCACGACTGATGCCGGCTTTTACGTTGTTGATAAAGCCATCGTCGTTGGCGGCAATGACGTGCGTGAAGCTCGCGGACAGCAAAACCAGCAGGGTGGCGGGGGCTATAGCGTCGGATTTTCACTGAAGCCGGCTGGCGCTGAGAAGTTTGGTACGTGGACGGAGAACAACATCGGCAAATATCTGGCAGTCGTGCTCAATGATGAAATTCAGAGCGTGGCTGTTGTCAGGTCAAAAATCAGTGACAGCGGTCAGATCGAGGGCAACTTCACCAAGGAGCAAGCTGAAAACCTTGGACTAACGCTACGTTCGGGTGCGTTGCCAGCCAAGATCGTGTATCTGGAAGAGCGTACCGTTGGCCCATCACTGGGTGCGGATTCGATCCGTCAGGGAATTTTTGCCTCTGTCGTTGGATTGCTGCTGGTTATTCTCTTTATGCTCTTTTATTACCGTTTTTCTGGTGTCAATGCGATAGTCGGGCTTTTGCTCAACCTGGTTATTTTGCTGGCTGGGCTTGCGGTCTTTGGGGCAACGCTGACCCTGCCGGGGATTGCGGGCGTCATCCTGACAATTGGTATGGCAGTGGATTCGAATGTGCTGATCTTTGAGCGCATTCGCGAAGAATTGCGTGCCGGTAAGATCGTCTCTTCAGCCGTAGATACCGGGTTCGCCAAAGCGCTGGTGACGATTATTGACACGCACGTGACGACTATTGTTTCGGCAGCCTTCTTGTATTTCTTCGGCACGGGGCCGATTCGCGGCTTTGCCGTCACATTGGTCATCGGGTTGCTGGCCAATCTGTTCACTGCAATTTATGTGTCGCGCTCAATGTTCATTTGGGAAATAAACCGTGGCGGACGGCGCGCCGAAACCCTCAGCATCTAAGCAAATATCTAATATAGATTTTGCTGATGGCATCGTCTCTGACCGTCCATCAGCGGATTGGTAGCGAACGACTATGATCGAGATTTTTAAGAACACCAACTACGATTTCCTGGGCAAGAAGTGGCTTTTCATCGGCCTGTCCTGGGTACTAATTTTTGCAGGACTTGGATCTGTCCTTTACCGCGCTTTTGATGGCAAGGAGAACACGCACCCCTTCAATATGGGCGTGGACTTCGTCGGGGGCACGCTGGCGACAGTAAAGTTCAACAGCAAGCCCGATTTGGACAAATTGCGCGCGGCATTGGAAAAACAGGGAATTGATGGCACAAAGATTTCTCTTCAAAACGTGAGCCCTCAGATTGGCCAAGCGCCAAGCAATGAAGTGTTGGTGCGATTGCCCAACGATGTAGGTATTATCCAGCAAGCGGGCCAATCTGTTGAAGCTGCGGCTGCCACCAGTAACGCCGATATTGGTAAAAGAAAGATTTTGGAGGCGCTCAAAACATTTAATGACTCATCAAATCAAACCAAGATTGATCTCAATACTATTGGCAGTGACAACCTAAAGGCTGCCTTGGAAAAAAGTGCTAAGCTTGATACGCAAAGCGCCACTGAGGCTGCTCATGCGATTATTGAGTATCGCGAAAAAGCCAGAGGCGGATTGATTGGCGGCATTGGCGAAGTGAAGAACATCAGTGGTGTCCCACCGCAGGTTGCCGACGCGCTGGACAAAGAGTTTTTTGCTGGCGCGGCATCAGTTAAGAGTGCCGATGCCGTCAGCCCGCAAGTCGGCGCCGACCTGCGCAATCGGGCGGTCTATGTCACGATGGCTGCTTGCATCGGGATGTTGCTTTTTGTCGCCTTTCGCTTTAAATCCTGGGGCTTCGGCATTGGTGCCATTATCGCTGTCGTTCACGACGTACTGATTACATTGGGAATTTTTTCGATCATGCAGTGGGAGATCAATCTGACGGTGATCGCCGCCCTGTTGACGCTCGTCGGCTTCTCAATGAATGACACCATCGTCATCTTCGATCGCATCCGCGAGATGCTTAGGACCAAGCGGCGGGAAGGTTTGGAGAAAGTTTCAAACGACGCGATTAACCTGACGCTGTCGCGAACGATCATCACATCAGGCCTGACCTTTTTGACGGTCATCGCGATGCTGGCTTTTGGCGGCGAAGTGCTGCGAAGCTTCTCCTGGTGTTTGTTCATCGGCATTATTATCGGCACGTATTCTTCGATCTACATCGCAAGCCCGTTTATGCTGTGGTGGGAGAAGTGGCGCGCAAACGCTCGCGCCGCCAGAGTCGGGGGGGCTGTTAATAGAGATTCCGTGGCAGTGGGAGACAGTCCGGTGGTTACTTCGACTGGTGCGACCCCTCAAATGCTTGCCGCTGCCGGAGTTTCTACAGCTCCACGCAAGCTCCGCAAGAAAGGCAAGTAACTTTACTATTATTGCTATTTGTCAGCGCTATTTACTTTCAGATTTTTGGCAGGAAACGATCTTCAAGTGGATATCGCTCGAATTCTGTAATTGATAGCAAAACAACCTGTTCCGCAGGCATTGATGGTACTCGTGTAAGATTCAAATGCGGCAATTTGATAAAACAAAAAATAGATTGGACGTCTTGACGAAAGAGTAGTCGGATAGTAGACTCCGCACCGTTGCTGGCCCGTCAAATCTCATTGTAATCAAGATTGTACGTTAAAAATGATCGCGGTGAATAGCTTGCATTTTTGTCAAGCGAGTAACTGAGGACAAGGCGTGGTAAATTCCCATTGTCGCCCTTGTTGGACTCGCTGAAACCTGGAACTAGCATGTGTTCTTGTGTTAATTTTGTACTCTATTTAATGTCGGGTTTAGCAAATACGGTTCGAGGCAATTCGTCTCAATTCAATAGACAAACTAGGTTTCTTTTTCGGTTTTCATTGGTTTCGAGTCAATGATCCTGTCGGTTTTCAGACTCAGGCTTAATTAAGCTTGATATGAGGCCGAAGGTTTTGATGATGTGGTCAGGACAAGTGTTCCTGATCGCTTGACCCGTCGGCATTGAAGTCAAGGGAGGGCGATAAGCCATGTTCGATACCTTAGTTGAATCGTCCAAGCATGGACGCGAGAACAGCCGCACAGGCATGTTTATGGTAGTCACGTCAGCCATCTATGTCGTGGCGCTGCTCGCGATTGCTATTGGGACAGTTGTTTACATGAATCCAAATTTGACGGATGCGCTAGACGTCACGACGATGCTCGCGCCGCCGCCACCCCCTGCGGCTCCGCCGCCGCCTGCTGCAACGCAAGTTGTTGTCAAAAACATTCCTGAAGTAACAACCTTCACGCCTCCGACAAAGCCACCTGAAAAGATTCCAGATCCAACAACCGTGGTATCGAAGCCAGTAGTCCAGGCCGTTTCCACCGGTGTGCCGGGTGGTGTTCCTGGTGGTTCAACTGGAGGGGTTCCAGGGGGCGTGGCTGGCTCGAAAGGTGATGATGCGCCGCCTCCGCCTCCGCCTCCGCCTCCGCCCAAACCTGAACCTACACAGGCACCCCCAAAAAAGATCAATGTCTCAGGCGGCGTGTTGCAGGGAAATGCGATCAGAAAGCCTCAACCACCGTACCCGCCGATAGCGAAGGCGGCACGCGCGGCCGGAGCAGTGCAAGTGCAGGTCACCATCTCAGAAGAAGGAAAGGTGATAGATGCGCAGGTTATTAGTGGTCATCCGCTATTACGTGATGCCGCATTGCAAGCGGCAAAACAATGGGCCTTTAAGCCGACGGAGTTGTCAGGTGTCCCTGTGAAGGTCCAGGGGATACTAACGTTCAACTTCACGTTGCAGTAATCACCGAGGCAGTTTTCGTTCGACGTTGGTCCAGCGGGAACATTGCTCTGCGGATGGCGTCAAAGCGGGCATCGGTAGAAGCCTGCTGTATTTTAATCGCTGCCGGAAGATGTCTTGCTTTGTGTAGTCAAGATGGCGGCAGTGAGTAATCTGAATCAGCAACCACCTACTTGGAGGAATTCGACATCATGATAATTTTGCTTAGCCAAATCTGGTTAGCAGTAACTCCCTTCCTTTTTGCTCTGGCAGAAGGTGGGGATGCACAAGCATTCGACTTTTCGTTATTGGGCATGATCCGCAACATGGGCTGGGTCGCTCGTGGTGTAGTCGTCGTGCTTCTGATTATGTCCATTTGGTCAATCGCGATCATGGTTGAGCGGTATCTGACTTACAGCGCCGCTAAAAATCAGTCGAGGGAATTTGCCACCAAGGTCGCTCAATCGCTCAAGAGTCAGAAGATTGATGAGGCGATCAGCCTGTCGGACAAATACAAGAAGAGCCACTTGGCGATGGTCGTGAATGCGGGGTTGCAGGAATTCCGCGCGCACCAGCTCTCCAGCGACATTTCTGGAGAGATCGTTGACTCATCCAAGCGCGCCTTACAGCGTGCTTCGGCAATCAAAATTGCCGAATTCAAGCGCGGCCTCTCCGGGCTTGCAACGATTGGTTCGACAGCTCCGTTCGTTGGACTGTTCGGCACGGTATTCGGAATCATCAATGCGTTCCAGGGAATGCGTAGCGCCGAATCCGCTGGTATTTCGGCAGTTGCCGGTGGTATTGCAGAGGCGCTTTTTACGACGGCATTTGGGTTGCTCGTGGCGGTGCCTGCGGTTTGGCTTTTCAATTACTTCGTTAGCAAAGTAGATAACTTTGTAGTGGAAATGGATAACTCTTCGGCTGAGTTGATTGATTATTTCCTGAAACAGCGAGTCAAGAAGTAGAAGCTTGGCCGAAAGTCTTCTCCGTGTAAGGTTGCTGGTAAAGTTCAAGCTTGTGATTCGGGTAATCCATTTAGATGCTCCGAATCACAAGCTAGCTAAATCAGCAAGGTCGCGGCGACGATTTTGGAAATGCCGCTACTTTTAGTTTGAGGAGGAAACCATTATGGGAATGAGTTCAGGGGGAAGTTCAAGCGTCAATGCCGATATTAATGTCACGCCGATGGTGGATATTATGCTGGTATTGCTGATCATCTTTATGGTGGTTACACCACTGCTTCAAGCGGGTGTGACGGTTATCCTACCGAAGGGCAATAACCCTGACGAAGATGCTAATATCACCAAAGATACCGCAGTTGTTATCAGCATACCCAGTGATGGGGTCTATTACATTGGCCGCGACCCAGTCAGAAAAGAACAGTTGGTTGAAAAGATTCAGGCCAGAATGAAGGGATTGAAGCCCAGCGATCCACAGATTGTCTATATCAAAGGTACCGTTAATGTTCAGTATGGAGACGTGGTTGATGTAGTTAATTTGATTCGCGATGCAGGCTTTGAGCAGCTCGGTCTCGTTTCTGATAAGAAGAAAGTAGGTGATTAAGTAGCATTTTGCTGCTGGATCAGTTACTAATAAGGAGATAATGTTATGGCAATGGGCGGAGGCGGGAATGACGCCACACCATATATTAACGTCACACCATTGATTGACGTATTGCTCGTGCTACTGATTATCTTCATGGTGATCAGTCCACAGAAACCCCATCGCTTTGAAGCGAAGATTCCTGAGAAGCCACCGGAAAACATGAAGGATACGCCTCCGGATCCATTGAGCCTTTTGGTAACACTGCCCAAATCGGGAAGTGGCTACAAGCTCAACACGGAAGAGCTGCCAGATATTAATTCACTTCGTGACAGGCTTGTCAGTGCAATCACCGGCCGTCCGGCGGATCGCAAAGCGGTTTTTATTAAAGGCCCACGAACGCTGGCTTATGGCGAAGTCGTCAAGGTCATTGACGTGGTCAAACAAGCCGGAGGACAGCCGATCGGTCTTCAAATCGAAGGCTTAGATCAGTAACCGGCACTTTAAAGATCACTCTATAGGCAGGATCACGGTAAGTTATTCGTTATTCTGGTTACTTAGCGTGACGATACGATTAAATGCGCGGTCGGTCAGATCGCGAGGCAATCAAAATCAATTTCTAGCAGGGAGAATTCCTAAAGTCATGAGAGTTTTCCGTCAATTTGTCACCGCGATCGGAGTCAGTTTTGTCGTATCATTGGCGATGCTTAGTTCAGGCTGTAACTACATTAGTAAAGTGGTCGCCAAAGACAAGCTCAATCAAGGTGCTATTCTGTATAATCAGGGGCGTTTCAAGGAAGCTCAACAATTCTTCCGCGATGCGTTAAGTTGGGATGACAGTAGTTCGGTTGGTAACCTCTTCCTTGGCGCAACATTAGTTAAGGACTACAAGGTAGCGGCTGGGCCAGAGAAAGAAAAACTGGCGAACGAAGCCCTTCAGGCTTATAAGAGGGCGCTGGATCTGGTTGGTAGTAACTGCAAAAATCGGGATAACGCTATCAGCTATATCGCCAGCATCCATCAGGACATGCAGAAGATGGAACAGTGGCGTGAGTGGATTCTGAAACGGGCTGAAGGTGAGTGTGCCACTAAAGATATTCAGGCAACGACTTACTATACGGTGGGGGTCAACTACTGGGATTGCTCTTTCCAGCAGACTAAGCGTTATGCGGATAAGGCAGCAAAAGACCCGTTCCATTATCGTAATATGGATTATTCGCCCGAAGCGCTGAGTGACAAACAGAAGGCTGAGTCTTGTGCTGCGAAGGGCTTTGAATATATTGAAAAGGCTCTTGCTATTGATCCGGAATATGTGGACGCGATGTTTTATAAAAGCTTGCTCTACCGCGAGCAGCAGATGATGACTAAGGACGAAGCGAAGCGGAAAGATTTGGACGGAAAAGCGAAGAAAATTTCTGATCAAGCAAGTGCTTTACAGCAAAAGAAAGAAGCGGCAGCTAAGAATAAGGAAGAGCAAAGCAAGCCGCAGGGCTGATAGCAATAATCAGCCAGATAAGTTTTGTAAATCGTGGATTTGAGCAGCCAGTGCCTAAAGGGTTAGCACTGGCTGCTTTTATTTTGTTGTTTACTTTCCCATGATAGCATTTCCAACATTCTTAGAAAGCGGCGATTGATTCCTCACACGATGGAACGCGGACCTATTAATGTTCTGTTAATCGAAGATGACCCTGCAACGACTGAGATTGTGAAAGGGCTGATCGGTGAAGATACGTCGATGTTCCGGTTGGAATGTGCCGGGCGGCTACAGGAAGGGCTAGATCGGCTGACGGCCGGTGCAATTGATCTAGTATTACTGGATTTCGGTTTGCCGGATAGCGAAGGGCT
>JBDSAM010000382.1:0-4556 GCA_039922135.1 Blastocatellia bacterium | reverse complement strand
TCGCTGATCACCAACGCCGCCGCTGGAATGGAAGACGGCCCCATCAACCACGCCGAAGTGATGGAGATGGGGCAGCGCGTCAGCAAGCAGTTCTGCGAATTGTTGGCGAAGACTATCGTCAGGTTGTAACGACCAAAGCCCGCGGCAAAAACGAAAGGAAGCTTCGCGCTTCAATCACAGCGGGCAAGATGCCCGCGCTCCAAGAAAAGTAATGATTATTGGTATTTGTGGCGGCACAGGCTCAGGCAAGACGACGGTCGCGCGGCGTATTCTGGAAAATGTCAGTGACGAGCAGGTGGTCTTTTTGCAGCAGGACAGTTATTATCGCAACATCGGCGATATGCCAATAGAGTTGCGGGGAGTGATCAACTTCGACCATCCTGATGCGCTAGATAACGATCTGTTTATCAACCATGTGAAGGCATTACGCGCGAACCAACCGATTGAAATGCCTGTCTATGATTTCTCCATTCACACGCGCAAAGCCGAGACAGTTCACATCGAACCCAAACCGATTCTGATCGTCGAAGGCATCCTGATCTTTGTTGACGCGATGCTGCGCGCGCAGATGGACATCAAAATCTTCGTTGATACAGACGACGATCTGCGCTTCATTCGCCGATTACAGCGCGACGTGCACGAACGCGGACGCACGGCGGAATCGGTCATCAAGCAATATCTGGAAACCGTCCGCCCAATGCATCAGCAGTTCGTCGAACCGTCCAAACGTCACGCCGATGTGATTATCCCGGAAGGCGGTTACAATGAAGTTGGCATTGATCTGATCTCTGGCAAAATCCGCACGCAGTTACAGAAGGAGCTGTTAAAACGAAATCCTTGAATCATCCAGGCAAAACACCAGAAGAGTTAATTGAATTAGCCAGGCAGGCTCGCGAATCAGCATATGCGCCCTATTCAAAATTTAAAGTTGGCGCGGTCGTCGAATCGAGCGATGGCCGCGTTTTTACCGGCTGTAACGTCGAAAATTCCAGCTACAGTTTGACGATGTGCGCTGAACGCGTGGCATTGGGCAAAGCCGTTTCAGAAGGCGGGAGGGATTTTGTGCGAATGGCCGTCATCGCTGATGCGCACGCGCCCGTTCCTCCCTGCGGCGCTTGCCGTCAGGTCATTTCTGAATTGTGCGGGAAGCAGGTCGAAATCGTGATGGTTAATCTGCAGGGGCAGATTGAAACTCATACCGTTGCTCAATTGCTGCCGGAGGCCTTCGACAGTAGCTTCCTTTGAAATTTTCATCCGAAGATGTGGAACACTGCAGGTCTTCATAGCTCAAATATAAATAGGATAATTATCATGCAATCAAGTAATCGGACCATTCGTGTGGTCATTATCTTACTCGCCGTGATGTTATCCAGTGCCTCCTGCACGGGCGAGAAGAAAGGTCAGAAGCATGAAAAGCGCCAGGCACAAAATCAGTCGCCATACATCCGCGACTGGAATCGTTTTCCGGCGATAGTTGAACGTAGGACGCGCGCAGAGGTGATTGCGCTTGGTGATATTCACGGTGGATACGAAAGGCTGGTGAGTATGCTGTCTACAGGGGGGCTGATCAAACGTGATCAGCAGTCACCAGTCGGGTACTCTTGGTCGGGCGGAAATCGCATCCTGGTTTGCACCGGAGACTTGATTGATAAGGGGGATCATTCGCTCGACGTGCTTAATTTGATGATCGCCCTTGAGGCTCAGGCCCCCGCCTCCAGCGGGGAGGTGGTGACTACGCTCGGTAATCATGAGGCGGAGTTTTTAGCCGACCCGGAGAATAAGAAGGCGCAGGAGTTTCGCGCCGAGTTACAGAGCAAAGGCATCGCCCCCGCGACGCTTCCGCAAGGACAGCGGCCCTACGGGGAATGGATGATGAATCGGCCCTTCGCCGCGAAGATCAATGATTGGTTCTTCGCTCACGGTGGGAATACATCAGGCAAAACCGTAGCAGAATTGGCCGCCGGTTTTCGCCGGGCAGTTGAGCGTGGTGATTGGGGCGCATCTTTGCTCATCGGTGATGACTCTTTGCTCGAGGCCCAAAAATGGTGGGAGGAGGATGGGAAGTCCAAGGCCCTGTTAGATCAGTATCTCGCGGCTCTTGGCGTCAGGCACATCGTCTTCGGCCATGACCCGGGCGCATTCCACAGCAAAGGTGAGATCGGGCAAGAGAAAGACGGGAGAATCTTTCTTATTGATGTCGGCATGTCGCCCGCCATAGATTACAGCAAAGGCGCCCTGCTGCTTATTAACACGGACAACAATGGAGCCGCAGCCACCAGCCTCGACGCAGACGGAAGAAGGAAAGAGCTATGGCGCGCCCCGAGTTCAAACCTGGCAAAGTAATGAAATCGCCCAGCCGTAAGCGCCGATTGGATTGCACGGGCAACCAACGAAAGCAAGCGAGACAACGACCCCATGAAAGATAGCAGCCGGGACAAGTTCAAGCTCATCACGCTTGGCTTTGTGGCCTTCGTGACTTCATTCGGGGCGCACGTCGTGGCGGTGAATCTCCCGGTCTATGCCAAGCAAGTGGGCGCGGGGTTGGCTGTCATTGGCCTGCTGATCGCCGTCTACGACTTTGCCGAGATCATTGCCAAGCCGGTCTTCGGCTACCTCGCCGACCGCAAGGGCATGAAGGTCACAATGCTCGCCGGGATCGCGGTCTTCTCATTGGCATCGCTGGCCTACTTCGTCGTTGATCCCCGCCTCCTGCTCCTCATCAGGTTGTTGCAAGGTCTCGGCGCGGCGGCGTTGTCAATCGTCTCGGCGGCTTTGGTAGCGGAGTATTTTCCCACCAGCCGAGGCCGGGCTTTCGGCGTCTACAATGCGATCAAGGGGGCGGGTTACGTGCTCAGTCCGATCATTGGCGGAGCAATTGTGTGGGCTTCGAATTTTGGCATGATCTTCCTCGCCTCGTTTGCCGCCGGCGCGCTGGCCTTCGTCTTGTCTCTGGCCTTGCCCGAGCCGGCGGCCAAGGTTGAGTTTAAGGACGACGATGACGATTTTTCTTTCAAACAATTCGCCGCCGTATTCCGTGAGCGGGCACTTTGGCCGTGGTACGCCATCATCGTAACGAACATGTTTCTGGTCGGCATCCTATTCGGCTTTCTGCCGGTTTACACGCACTCGCTCGGTTACAACCAACTCAAAACCGGATTGACCGTTGGCGTCGCCACGACTGCCTACCTGCTTATCCAGCCACTCGCCGGGCATCTGGCGGATCGCCTGAACCCGATCAAGGTCATCTTTGCCGGATTAGTGCTCTCGGCCACCGGAGTGCTGCTCGTGCCTTTCACTTCTGGTATCGCACTCATCGCGGCTTGTGTCGTTGGTGGAATTGGCGTGGGGACTGTCTGGACGAATTCGGATGCGATGGTCAGCAGCCTGGCCGGCAAGGGGCGCACCGCCGCCACGCTCGGCGCAGCCGGGTCGTTCAAGGAATTGGGGGATATGCTCGGCCCTCTGCTGATCGGGATACTGTCCCAGGCCTTTGGGATTAAGGCAGGCTTTATGACGTGCGGCGTACTTGGTTTTATGACCATCGGCCTGCTCGGACTAGTCAGAGGAGCGCACCGCTGATAAAGAATCGCTTGAGGGTGAGAACGGCTGAGCGCGTGATGCTGGCCTGTCTGACGCCAGCAGAGTTTGCTTGCCAGTGGTCAACGTCGTCATAGTCGTCTACACTTTCAAACAACAATTCCGTGTCCGGTTTTATGTGACCATAACAGTCTGCTCCACGCTCGCACGTGCCGAACTCCGATGAAAAAACTTTTGAGCATTGTTGTTTTGATTGCGGCAGTCGCCGTGCTGTCGGGACAGAAGCGCGCCGCTTCGAACGCCCATATGATTGATTTGCTGATTACCGGCGGCGCGGTGGTGACGATGGATGGCGAGCGGCGTGTTTTCGACAACGGCTTCGTTGCCATTCGTGGCGAACGCATTGTGGAAGTCGGCGACGCCGCGCAACTTGCGGCCAAAGGCTACCGCCCCAAACAGACGATTGATGCGCGCGGCAAGGTTGTATTGCCCGGTCTGATCAACACGCACACGCACATTCCGATGGTGCTGTTTCGCGGCATTGCGGACGATCTGAACTTGCAAGACTGGCTGACGAAATACATCTTTCCGGCGGAAGCCAAGAACGTCACGCGTGAATTTGTCGTCGCCGGAACGCGGCTAGGCTTGGCCGAAATGATTCGCGGGGGAACGACGACCTACGCCGATATGTACTACTTCGAAGACGCCATCGCCGAAGAAACCAAAAAAGCCGGTGTGCGCGGCGTGCTGGGTGAAACGGTGATTGACTTCCCCGTCCCCGACAACAAAACGTGGCCGGAGGCGATGAGCTACACCGAAAAGTTCATTCAACGATGGAAAGGCGATTCGTTGATTACCGCTGCCATCGCGCCGCACGCGCCATACACTGTGAACACAGACCATCTGAACCAAGTTCGCGCGCTGGCAGAAAAGCTGGATTCGCCGATCATCATTCACCTGGCCGAGGCACCGAGCGAAACCGAATTTATGGACAAGACCTATGGCTCGCGTCCGGCGGC
>JBDSAM010000381.1:0-7444 GCA_039922135.1 Blastocatellia bacterium | reverse complement strand
CGGCGCGAATGACAAAATCAGGTGCCAAGTTCAGTTTCAGGCTGGAGATCAAAGAGAATTTGGCCGCCATCGCTGTTCACTTCATCACCATAACCGGAGGATGGGACGAGCAGGCGTACGCGACGGCAATCGTGTTTCGTTCCGATGGGCAGGCCGCGCGCGGCGCGTATGCCAGCAAAATTCAGTCGGGGCGGTATCAGGAATTCTTCAAGCAGGAGATAGCACTTTATCCGGACAACTATTCTGCCTATCGCGCAAAGTGGGCAATGACGACATTGATGGAAGGTAGAAAAGTCGAAGGGACTATCAATGCCGACGTCAAACGTCTGGGCCGCGCGCCAGAAACTGCTGAATTACTTTATGCTCTCTCGTACGGCCATCTGTTGTTGGGCCGCGAAGACAAAAGCCGAGAGTTGATTCGCCAGTTGGCATCCAAATTCCCATCGTCGTCTTTCACCGCCAACGCCATCCATGAGTATGAAGACCAGATTGCTGGCCAAGCAGTAAGTATTGATGGCCGTGCAGAAGTAGCCAAACTGAAACTGGAATTGCTCAATGCTAATCCCTCAGGGGATTTTGCGCGTTGGGCTTCAACAGTAATGGCTCGTGACCCGCGCGCGCCGCTCGACGTGATCGAAAAAGTCAGCGGCCTTTGGATGAAAGCCGAGCCGGAAAATCCACAGCCATATTTCAATCTGGCGCTCAGCTTTTTGAATCAGTATCAAAAGTACGACCAAGCCGTGCCTATAATCGAACGGGCGGTTGAACTGCTGTTGGCGGGCAAGTTGCGATTATGCGGCGATATCAACGGCAAACAGACCGAAAGCCTGATGCCCGAAAGCTATTTGATTTCTGCTGATCTGCGATTCCGCAAACAACAATATGCAGAAGCGCTGACGGCAGCCAATACGGCGGAGGCTTTTGCCCGCGACAGCGATTTCGCGGCATATTTGCTAGATGCCAAAATTCTGAAAGCAATAGGAAAGGCCCCCGAAGCCGAAGCCGCATTCATTGAAGCTTGGCGGCGAGGTTCCGCAGAAGCCGAAGAACGATTGAAGGATATCTATCGTGATAGACGGGGCAGCCTGAATGGCTTCGACGAATATTTGCTGGGGGCGACTAAAGGGAAGAACGGCAATGGCAACTGGAAGCGGGCCGTGCCGTCGGTCAAGCTGACTTCGCTGGATGGCCAGCGGTTTGACTTAAACGCGCTGGCAGGCAAAATCATCGTCCTGAATCTATGGTTTATCGAATGCGGCCCGTGCCGCAAAGAGATTCCAAAACTCAACGAACTGGTCACAGAGTTCAGCGGCAAACCGGTTGTCTTTCTTGCGCCTTCGTTTGATAGCGCTGAGACTCTGCGTGGCTTTTTGAAGACGACGCCGTTTTACTATCAGGTCGTGCCAAATGCTGAAGCGATCATTATTGGGCAGTTCAATGCCTCGACGTTCCCGACGCACATTGTAATCAATCAAAACGGATTGATTGAAGCAACGCTGATCGGCGCTGCCGAACGCAGGCCGGAAGAAGTTCGGCGATTGATCCTGCGATTGCTTAACATGCAAGCTTCGCAATGAATGCAAACCATCATCTATCCATCTGAAAAGGAGACTCTTAATGAATTGGCTGAAACGAATGACACAGTTGATGCTGGCCGTCAGCATCTGCATTTTCTGCAACGCCGTATTGGCTGCTGATGAAGGCAAGATGACGGCGGAAGATCGCACCAAGGTCATCAAACTATTGAAAGACACGCAGGCTGAAACGCTGGAAGCGCTGGAAAAATTGAGCGACGCGCAGTTGAAGTTCAAAGCCGCGCCTGAAAAGTGGTCAGTGCTGGAAGTCGCCGAACACATCATGTTAGGCGAAAGTTTGCTATTCGGCGCAATGCAACGTGCGATCGCGACTCAACCCAATCTCGATTGGGAAACCAAGACAAAGGGGAAAACTGAGCTTCTGTTGAAAGTACTGCCGGATCGCAGCGGCAAAGCTTCCGCGCCGGAATCAATAGTCCCCAGCGGCAAGCTTTCGCGCGAAGAGATCATCGCGAAATACAAAGAAGCGCGCGCGAAGACATTGAAGTTCGCCGAAGAGACGCAACTGCCATTGAAGACGCATACGATGGATCATCCGTTTCCGATCTTCGGCACGCTCAACGCATATCAATGGCTGATCTATGTGCCGCTTCACAACGTTCGCCACAACCTGCAGATCGCCGAAGTAAGGGCGGATCCGAACTTCCCGAAGAAGTAGAAAGCGATCCCACAAAGTCACACGAAGAATCACGAAGGTCGTTAAAGGGTTTCTTCGTGCCGTTTCGTGTAGCTTCGTGGGAAACATTTTGAGGAGGACGAGATGTCTTTTACCAGAATGGATGAAAGCAGCACAGCCGATTGGATGGCCATCGGCGGTGAAGTGGCCAAGCGCCAAGCGGGAATGCCCGCAACCATCAAAGCGATGTTAAAACAGTTAGCTGAACAGGTGGACGGCTTTGCGATTAATCAGCTTCAACATGGATTGCAGACGGCCACGCGGGCAGCACGCGAGGGCGCTTCGGAAGAGATGGTCGTTGCCGCGCTCTGCCACGATATTGGCAAGGTGATTTCAGTCATCAATCATCCGGCGATAGCGGCAGAGATGTTGAAGCCGTATGTATCACGCGAAACCTACGAGATCATCCGCACGCATCAGGACTTTCAGGGCAAACACTATTACGCGCTGATGGGGATGGACCCGGACGCTCGGCAGAAGTATAAAAACGAGCCATGGTATGAACTGGCCCGGAAATTTACCGACGAATGGGATCAGACTTCATTCGATCCGAATTACGAAACACTGCCGCTGGAATACTTCGAACCCATGATTGACCGCGTCTTTTCGAAAGACTTGGTTAGAGTCGCGGCCAAGTAGAAAAGCCCACCGCTCGCGAATATGGAAATCAGAAAAGCCAAAACTGCTGACGCTGTTCAAATCCACGCGCTGGTCAATCAATACGCGAAACTGGAACAGATGCTGCCGCGCACAATGCTGAGCATCTACGAAAACATTCGCGATTTTTATGTCGCGGTTGAGCCCGCAGAAGCTGTCGACAAGGTGCTGGGTTGTTCTGGGCTGCATTTCACGTGGGGAGACATGGCAGAAGTTCGTTCGCTGGCGGTGGACGAAGCGGCGGGCAAACGCGGCATTGGACGTTTACTGGTCGAAGCGAATATCGCCGAAGCCCGCGAACACGGGCTGGTGCAGGTTTACGCATTCACTTACGTCACAGGCTTCTTTTCGAAGCTGGGGTTTCGCGTGGTGCAGCACGAGACGTTGCCACGCAAGGTTTGGATGGATTGCATCAATTGTCCGAAGTTCAATTGCTGTGACGAAGTGGCAATGGTTCTGGATCTAGTGGAAAATGCCAAACCTGAAACCTTCGATGTGAGCCAGGTAAATATCCCTGTCGTCAAAATTACGGGTGCTGGGCGCTAATTGGCCTTTAGATTCTGGCCGGTTTTGAACACCGCAATCCCGAAATCGGACGGCAGAAAAGGTCTTTGTGCTGCAAATGAACGGCTAAGTCGAAGATCTGTTTAGCCAGCTTGGTTGGCACACTACTTGGAAAGGGAGCTAAGATGACGCTTGCGTTAGGCAATGTTTGTTAATGCCCGTACAGCAAGTTTCGTTACGGTGAAATGGGTAAGAAGAATCAGCAGGAGATTGGCGTGAAAGAGAAAGTCACAGGTTTTTCCCTAGCCGCGCCGAAAGGCTTTCTGGCCGGGACGGCTGCTTGTGGATTAAAGAAGAGGGGTGGGGAAGATTTGGCAATCATCTTTTCTGAACGCCCGGCGGTGGCTGCCGCAGTCTTCACGCAAAATTTGGTTGTTGCCGCTCCGGTGTTACTTTCGCGCGAGCATTTACGTCATAAGACGCATCGAGCAATTGTGGTGAACTCCGGTGGCGCGAATGCCTGCACTGGCCAGGAAGGTCTTAATGACGCGCGGCGGACGGCGGCACTCGTTGCAGAGTATTTTAATTGTGATGATCGGGAAGTGCTGGTGGCTTCGACAGGCGTCATCGGCCTGCGGTTGAATATAGCAAAAGTCGAATCGGGCGTGCGTGCGGCGACGGCGGAACTGTCACGCCAGCGTGGTTGGCAAGTGGCCGAAGCGATGATGACCACCGATACGCGCCCCAAACGTGCCAGCAAGCGAATCAAGCTGGACGATAAGACCGTGACGATTGCAGGTGTAGCCAAAGGATCAGGGATGATTCATCCGAACATGGCAACGCTTTTGTCTTTCATCACCACAGACGCGGCGATCAGTAAAACGGCTTTGAACGCGGCCCTCAAACGCGCGGTCAATCACAGCTTCAATCGGGTGACGGTGGATGGTGACACATCCACAAACGACATGTTGGCGGTGCTGGCAAACGGCGCGGCGGAGAATGATTCAATCGGCAAAGCATCAGGCGCGGACTTTGAAACATTCACCAAAGCATTGACGGATGTTTGCCGCGATCTGGCAATCCAAGTCGCTCGCGATGGCGAAGGCGCTCGCAAGCTGATTACGATTCACGTTCGCCATGCCCCGGATGAGAAGATGGCTCATCGCATTGCCGAAACGATTGCAACCAGCCCGCTGGTTAAAACCGCGATCGCGGGCGCGGACGCCAATTGGGGCCGCGTTCTGGCGGCGGCAGGACGTAGCGGCGCGAAGTTCGATGTTTCCAAAGTCGAAATCAAAATCGGCAATCTGCCGGTTGCGCGCAATGGACGCGGCCTCGATTTCAGTGAAGATCGGGCGCTGGAAATTCTGAAGCGCGACGACGTGACCGTCACAGTTGATCTGCATCAGGGCGATGCCGAAGTCACCGAATGGACGTGCGATATGACGGAAGATTACATCCGCATCAATGCGGACTATCGTTCTTAATTCTATTGGCTTAATTCTATTGGCTTGATTCCATGGGCTTGATTCCAAATTTCTTGCAACCGCTCCTGACAATGGTTCGTAAGAGCGGCGGTAAGGCATCAAAAACATTCGTTTTTCAAAGCAATTCAGCAATCCAACAGGGAGAAGTAGAGATGACTACGAAGAGCTTACGGGCTGCGGCCCGTCATTTTGCGAGCTTGAGCTTGGCCGTGTGTTGCACGCTGCCTGCGGCGTTACCTGCCATCGCTCAAGATCCCGCGACCACGCCCACTCAACAGCAACAGCAACAACCATCGGCGGCCACTTCGCCAGCGGCTCAGCAGACACCGCCGCCAACCAGCAGTATCGTTTCGCGCCCAATCCCACAACGTACCGTCGGTCTGGATCCAAGCAAGGTTGTGCGCTGGACGTTGCGTGACGCGGTTACTGCCGCATTGGCAAAGAACGTGGACATTGAATTGGAGCGCGAGAACGTTCGCTTGAAGCAATATGACTTAATCGCGGCGCAAGGGTATTACGACCCGGCGATTGTCTCTCAGGTTCTATACAACCGGTCTTCAACTCCAACCTCATCCCGTTTCACCGGTGCCACCAGCAACGCCATCTCGCGCGACGGGGTGACCTTCAATGGTGGCCTGCGCAAGAACTTTGAGCGTTATGGCACCACGTTTTCCGCTGACCTCAACAATCAGCGGCTGGGATCGAACACCAATAACCTGGAGGTGCAGTATTCACCCGCTCTTACCTTCCAGATTACACAGCCGCTGTTCAAGAACTTTCGCATGGATGCTAATCGGCGTTTGATCAAGGTGACCAGAAAAAGTCTGGACCTTTCTGACGCTGTGTTCCGTCAACGCGTAATCGAAATCATCTCGAATGTGCAGCAGGCTTATTGGGATCTGGCGCTGGCGATTCGGAACGAAGGCATTGGACGGGAATCAGTTGGGCTGGCTGAGACACAACTCAATAATAACAAGCGTCAGGTCGAGGTTGGAACGCTTGCGCCGATTGATGTGGTGTCCGCCGCGACCCAGGTTGAAACGCGCCGCCAGCAGGTTTTTCAGGCGATCAACTCCGTTGCTTTGGCGGAGAACACGCTCAAAGGGCTGACCGTCAGTGGGCCAAGTGACGAACTTTGGACTTCGCGGATCGAACCGGTTGAATCCTTTAACATCGCTCCAATTTCGTTGCCGCTGGATGACGCCGTCCGGCTGGCGCAAGAGAACCGCCCCGAAATTAAACAGTTTGGCTTCCAAAAAGAGATCAACCAGATTGATATTGACTATTACCGCAATCAGGCCAAGCCGCAGATTGACTTGATTGCCGGCTATACGACTACGGGCCTTGCTGGTTCGCCCGCGTCATCCACTATAACCACCGGGAACTGTGCCACCCCAATTCCATTATTGGGTGCCGATGGCAAGGTTGACGCTTCAAAACTGTATTGCGCCCCAAGTGCCATACAATTGGTCGGTGGAAATCCTACTCCCGTTAATCTGCCGATCGTACCTTTCACGACCTCCAGGATCACACAACCAGCGTCAATAGATAATGCATTCATAGGCGGTTATCCCACGGCCTTGGGAAATCTCTTCCGGAACGAGTTCCGCACCATCAGCTTCGGTCTGCAGATCACCCTTCCGCTGCGGAATCGCACGGCGAAGGCTAATCTGGGCCGGGCGCAGGAAGTAGTACGCCAGACGGACTTGCAAGCGCGCCGGTTGCTGCAGAACATCGAGGTCGAGGTTCGCAACGCCGTTCAATCGGCCGAGACGGCAAAGATGAGGATCGAAGCCGCGAAGGCTGCGCGCGAATATGCGCAGCAACAACTCGAAGGCGAAGAGAAGAAATTCGCTGCCGGTCTTTCGACGACGTTTTTCATCCTGCAACGCCAGAACGATCTTTCCCAGGCGCAATACGCGGAACTACAGGCGTTGGCTGATTACAACAAATCGGTTGCGACCTTGCAGCGCGTGGTTTCGACTACGCTGTCCAGCAATGGCGTTGAGATTCAGGCTGACACGCCGGTAACCATAAAGTAGTTTTGGCGGGCTAGTAGTTCCGAATCAAAAGCAAAGCAAAAAATATCGGGGATGGCGGGATTGAAATCCGGCCATCCCCGATTTGTTTAGGCAGGGTAAAGCGTCTTATTTCCGCGACGCCTTCCGCTGCGATTAGAAGATGAGCTTGATTGCCAACTGGCCAATCCGCTGGCCGTCGGCCGGCACGCCGCGCGGATCCAGAAAATCAGTGCGGGGAACCAACGTCGCGGCCGTTGTGTTTAGGCCCGTCACGCGATACCTGTTGCTTTGGAAGCTGACGACGTTCGTGCGGTTGAAAGCGTTGAACAACTCGCCGATCAACTGCACGCGGACTTTGTCTTCGTACAGGTTGAAGTTCTTCGTCACGCGCAAGTCAACTGTTTTGATTTTGCCGACGCGCAGCGTATTGCGCCCAACGGTTGGCGAGCGGTCGGTGCGGTTGTTGCCATCGTTGTTGATGTCGGAACCGAGCAATTCGCTGAA
>JBDSAM010000380.1:0-6668 GCA_039922135.1 Blastocatellia bacterium | reverse complement strand
CGATTGCATCGAAAGCATTGACCGATCCAGTCTGGTTCTTTGTCACGGACTGGTTTCCGATTTATCTGGTCGCCAAAGGCATCAAGCTGGAAAGCGCTTTTATCGCCTACTGGGTTCCGTTTATCGCTGCTGATTTTGGGAACTTCTTCGGCGGCTGGCTGTCCGGATATTTAATCAAACGTGGCTGGTCGTTGGGCGCGGCGCGAAAGGCTCTGGTGGTTTTCGGCGGCTTGGGAGTCACGCTGTTGATTCCGACAATCTTCACCAGTGAATTGCTGATCATTGCGTTGCTGTTCGGTCTGGCCACGTTCGCTTACGCGGCGTTTTCGACAATAGCGAACGTGCTGCCATCGGATTTGTACACCAGCGAATGGGTCGCGTCGGTCAGCGGGATGAGCGGCACAGCGGCTGGGATTGGCACAATCATCGCGTTCAAATTGATCGGTTATTTTTCCGACGATCGCGCGGCGCAAGGCGCACAAGCATTCGATGCCATTGTGGTCGTGGCAGGGTTGGTTCCACTGGTTGGAATGATTTTGGTCTTGCTGCTGGTGCGCAACACACGCGCGACCGAACAGGGGCTGGTACGACGGATATGAAACCACTCAAGATTGGTATCAGCGGCGTTCGTGGAATCGTCGGCGAAACCTTCACGCCGGAACTGGCGGTTGAATTTGCGCAGGCGTTCGGAACATATTTTGAAAGCGGCAAGATTTTGATTTGCCGCGATACACGGCCTTCTGGGCCAATGGTGCGGGCGGCAGTGGCAGCAGGCCTGCTTTCAGTGGGCTGCGAAGTGATTGATCTGGGCATTTGCCCAACGCCGACAATGCAGCTTGCAATGCCGTATTTCAAAGCGGCGGGCGGAATTTCGATCACTGCCGGCCACAATCCTTTGCCGTGGAACGCGCTGAAGTTTGTTCGCGGTGACGGGCTGTATTTGAACACGATGCAAGCGGAAGAGTTACTGGACATCTTCCACCAAAGCGAATTTACCAAAGCCAAATGGAACGAAATCCAACCGCGAATTGAAATTCGCGATGCCATTGAATATCACCTCGAAGTTTTGGGTCGTGCCTTTGATGTAGAAGCGATTCGCGCGCGCCGTCTGACCGTCGCCGTGGATTGCTGCAACGGAGCGTGCTCGGTGCTCAGCCCGCGCTGGCTGGAACATCTTGGTTGCAGGGTGCTGGCGATCAACGACGAGGTCAATTCGCCCTTTCCGCACAATCCCGAACCGACGCGCGAGACGATGGCGCAGCTCCGGGCAGTGGTCAAAGCGGGGCAGGCCGACATCGGCTTTGCGCACGATGCCGATGGCGAGCGCCTGGGCATTGTTACAGAAGCAGGCGAAGCCTTATCAGAAGAGATGACGCTGGCCATTGCGGCAGAGATCAAACTTAGCCGGACGCCGGGGGTAGTTGTCACGCACCTTTCAACATCGCGCGCGATTGAGACAATCGCCGCGCGTTACAACTCCACTGTTATTCGCACGCCGGTCGGTCAGTCGTATATTTCTGAAGCAATGCTAGAACACAACGCTGTGCTTGGCGGTGAAGGCAACGGCGCGGTGGCCATCCCCGAAGTCCACTCAACGAACGACGCCGAAGCAACCATCGGTCTACTGCTTGAACATATCGCCAAAAGCGGAAAGCGCATTTCTGAAATCGCTGCCGCCGTGCCGCGCTACATAATGCTCAAACATTACGTGCCGGTCGCGCCGAACCTGCTCTTTTCGGTTTTGAACGAAGTCCGCCGCGAAGCTGAAACTGCTGGCGCTACCGAGATTGACCTGAGTGATGGGATCAAACTGTCGTGGCCGGATGGCTGGCTGCATATTCGGGCGTCAAACACCGAATCCATGATTCGCGTCATTGCCGAAGCAGAAAAGGAAGTAAGAGCAGATGAGTTGCTGGCCTGGGCCATAGATCGGTTGAAATAAAGAGGCGTTTTATGAAAGCAATTCCCACTCTAAAAATCAGCATTTCTGGAGTGCGTGGCGTAATTGGCGAATCGCTGACGCCGACGTTGCTCGCGCGCTTTGCGCAGGCCTTCGGCACCTACATCGGTTCAGGGACGATTGTCATTGGGCGCGACCCGCGAACTTCGGGTGAGATGGTTCGGCAGGCGGTCATTGCCGGTCTGTTATCCAGCGGCTGCCGCGTGATTGATCTGGATGTTTGTCCGGTGCCGACCGTGCAATTGATCGTGCGACAACGCAAGGCTTCGGGCGGCATCGCCATTACTGCCAGTCACAACCCCGCGGAATGGAACGCGCTGAAATTCGTCAACTCAGATGGACTTTTCCTGGGCACGGGGCAGGCGCGTGAACTGCTCGACATCTACCATCAGGGCGAATACACCAAGGTTGCGGGCGGCGAGATGCGCAGCGTTGAGATGGTTACCACTGCTCTTGATGCGCACATCAACGCAATCATTTCTGTCTTGGGCAAGTTGCCGGTAACAGGCCGGAAGCTGAGAGTCGCGCTTGATTCCTGCAATGGTGCCGGTTCGATCATTGCGCCGCGATTGCTGGAAGCGCTGTGCGCGGAAGTTATCACCGTTAATACAACGCCCGATGGCTCATTCCCGCGCGGCGCCGAACCGATTGCGGAAAATTTGCAGCAACTCTGCCAGCTTGTGAAAGAGTCGAAGGCCGATGTCGGCTTTGCGCAGGATATGGATGCAGATCGCCTGGCCGTGATCGCTGAAACTGGCCAACCAATTGGCGAAGACAATACGTTGGTTTTGGCGACTCGTTATGTGCTGGGAAAAACTCCCGGTGCCGTCGTCACCAATCTTTCGACAACTTCAGCGATGGAGGATGCAGTAAAGCTGTTCGATTGCCCACTGTACAGGTCGAAAATCGGCGAGGCCAACGTGACCGAGATGATGCAGCAGGTTGGCGCGGTGATTGGCGGCGAAGGCAACGGCGGCGTGATCTACCCGCGCATTAATTTTTGCCGCGACAGCCTCGTCGGGATGGCGTTGATTTTGCATCTGCTGGCAGAGACTGGCCGACCGATTTCTGACTTGCTTGCTGACCTGCCGCGATATGTGATGCTCAAGGAGAAACTCGCGTGCCCATCAGACAAGATTAGCGAAGTGCTGAAGATGATTCGACGCGATTTTGCCGGTCAACAGATGGATCTGCGCGATGGAGTAAAGGTAAGTTTTGGCGTTGGTCAAGGCTCTGGCTGGCTGCACGTGCGCGGATCGAATACTGAACCCATTATTCGTCTGGTTGTCGAAGCGGGAGAGGAAGTGCAAGCGCAGCAAGTGATTCGCGAGGTTTTCGAAAAGGTTGGAAATCTTCTGCAAAAAAATTAAGGCTGCGATCTTGCGACCGCAGCCTTAAGAAGCACCATAGCAGAGAGATAATGAAACAAGTGCCAGTAAATCCAAATTTTGCTTGCCGCCGTTTTCTCATTGCAAGCGACGATTGCGCCCTTTGAGAAAACAACCAAATTTTGCTTTTCAGCAAAGTAGCCCGAATGCCTGAGCGGCATGAGCGGCAAGACTTCCACGGGTGCGACAGACGACGAACATCCCATCCCAGCAAAGCACCTTAGTAAGTAGTGCGATTCGTTCGTCCGTTGCTTAAGGGTTCATCGCCGTTTTCATCAGGCATTGCCCGAATCGGCTGACTTCCCTCCTTCCCCTGCGCTTTTGCGACCACCAGCTGAAGGAAAACATCGGCATCCACGTCGCAAAAGCAAGCGCAGAGTAAATGAGCACCTGCCATCTGTCCAACTCATTGTTGTAATCCACACAATCAATTATGCTAATGACTCGAATATGGACTTAAGCTTGGGAGATCGTTTATGGAAATGACGCAACTTCGCACTTTTCGTGCTGTCGCCGAATCGCTCAACTTCACTCGCGCGTCAGAGCGGTTGAATCTGACGCAGTCCGCAGTCAGTCATCAGATCAAAGCATTGGAAGAAGAATTGGGCGAACCGCTTTTCATCCGGGCCAAACGCGGCGTGAAGCTTTCGCATGCGGGAAAGATCGCTCTGGAATACGTTGAGCGAATTTTAGACGACACTGAAGCATTGCGCGAAACGATCTCCGGGCGGGAACGATCCCAGATCGGGCGCGTGCGCGTGGCGGCGGCAACGCAGGCATTCGTGCATCTGTTCGCGCCGTTGTTCGAATCGTTTATGGATTCGCATCCTGGAATTGACCTGGCGTTTCGCACAACGGTCAGCACCGAACATACGGTCGCGGACATTCTGAACGGCGCGGCAGATGTAGGTTTCGCTTCCCTGGCGGTTTACTCGCCGAACTTGCAGGTGACCAAATTGTTCGAAGACGAACTAGTGTTGATCGTCAGCAAAGATCACAAGCTGGCAAAGAAGCGCGCGGCGACAGTGACTGAAATTCAGAAAGAGAAACTGATCTTATTCGAACGTGGCGCTTCGATCCGGCGCGCGACCGATCAATTTTTCGATCAAATCGGCGTACGACCCGATCTGGCGCTGGAATCAAATGACACGTTTTTTATCAAGCGGATGGTGGAGCGGGGCTTGGGCGTATCGCTGTTGCCGCCGTGGGCCGTGCGCGACGAAGTCGCAACAAAGAAGCTGGCGCAGCTTCAAATCAGTGGCCACCGGCTGCGTCGTTCGGTGGCGCTGGTCTCGCTTGGACGTTTCCAGCCGTCGCCTACACGGGCCTTCATCACCTATGTTCTGCACCACAAGGCCAGGATTCAGGCGATGGCCAACGTGGAGCCGCCAGCGAAGGAAGAGCGCGACTAGACGGCCATTGGACGAGCGATTATCATCGCTGCCGCTGTATCAAACTCATAAGACAAGACGAAGAAAAATTATTTCCCCTCACTGTGGCGATGGATCGCAAGGAGATTAGCTGTGATACCCGAACTGCGCGAACGCTTCAACGCGAATTTCACTGAAGGCAAACACCAACAATTTCTGCGCTCGCTGGAGGACGCCGTCGGAACGAAGATTGATTTCCGCCCCTGCGAAACGCCAGTCTTTTTGTCCAGGGAATTCCTAGCCGAAATGGAGCAAGCCGGGAAAGAGTTGATCGCGCAGCTTTCGACGCCGGAGTATCTGGCCGCTTCGTCGCGCGCGATTCCCAGCGATTACAACGCCCCCAACGAAGGTGCACATCCGCACTTCGTGCAGGTTGATTTTGCCATCACTCGTGATGCTGAAGGGCGATTAGCACCGAAATTGATTGAACTGCAAGGTTGCGCATCGCTCTATGCTTTTCAACTGGTTCTGCCGCACGAATACCAGCGCATCTTCGAGCTAAACGGGTTGGATTATTTGCTTCATGGTCTGACGGACGAAGGCTATCTGGAATTGTTGCGGCGAGTTCTGCTTAACGACCATCCGCCCGAGCAGGTCGTTTTGATGGAGATTGATCCGCTGCACCAGAAGACACTGCCGGATTTCAAGGCGACGGAGAAGCTGCTTGGCATTCCAGTGGTTGATGTGTCGCAGATCATCAAGCGCGGCAACAAGCTCTTTTATCAAGCCGGAGGACGCGAGGTGGAAATCCGCCGTCTTTACAACCGCGTCATCATTGATGAATTCGTGCGCAAAGGCGTCAAAGCCAACTTTGATTTTCGCGATGAATTGGATGTTGAATGGGCAGGTCATCCAAACTGGTATTTTCGGATGAGCAAGTTTTCGCTGCCGTTTTTGCGTCACCCAACCGTTCCGCGCGCATGGTTCCTGAATCAGTTGAATGAAGTTCCGAATGATTTGGAAAACTTCGTGCTTAAGCCGCTGTTCTCTTTTGCGGGCAGTGGCGTGAAGGTCAATATAACGCGCGAAGATTTGGTTGCCGTTCCGGCGAACGAACGCGGCGATTATCTGCTTCAAGAGAAAGTGACATACGCGCCGGTCATCAAAACGCCGCACGAACCGAGCAAGGTCGAAATCCGCATGATGTTTCTCTGGCCAGAGGACGCCGCTGAACCGGTGGCGGTGACGACCCTGACACGGTTGAGCAAGGGAGCGATGATGGGCGTGGATTTCAACAAAAACAAAAGCTGGGTTGGGTCTTCGTGTTCATTCTTTGAGGCGTGATCGAATATGCGAGTAATGGCGATTGATTACGGCACGAAGGCAATCGGCGTGGCTATCTGCGATGAGTTGCAATTGACCGTGCGCCCGCTGACAACCATCCGCCGAGAGAAGCAAAATCAGATGCCTCCGGTTGAACGGGTTGGTGATTTGGCGCGTGAGCACGAGATTGGCGCGTTAGTCGTCGGGCTGCCGCTCAATATGAACGGCACTCGCGGCGACGCCGCCGAGAAAGTAGAAAAGTTTGTCGCTGATTTGCGTCCGCACCTTTCAATCCCAGTTATTTTTATTGATGAACGGCTGACTTCTTACGAAGCGGATCAAATCCTGCGCGAAATGGGCGTCGGTCAAAAAGAACGAAAAGCAAAATCGGATGAGTACGCGGCAGTGCTAATTCTGCAGGATTATCTTGACGGGCAACTGCGCCAGCAGGCTTCCGGCTCTTCTTCATCACAATCCTTCCAATAGCAATGCAAAAAAAGTCTCGAAGCAAAACTCCCTTCAAACTGTTTCTCGCACTCCTGCTGATCGGCACTCTGGTTGCCGTTGGCGGATGGTATTGGCTGAAGAGCGAGATCAATCACTCGCACAACCACAGCGCCGCACAGA
>JBDSAM010000379.1:0-9989 GCA_039922135.1 Blastocatellia bacterium | reverse complement strand
AAAACCTGCTCCGACCACCAGAAAGTCGAACATCTTTAAATCCCTCCCTTTGATAAGTAACGTTAGTCGAGTGCTTTATCTGTTAGTTACTAGTAGTTACCAGGTTTCGTTTCTCATCCCTGATGTTAATCGCCGCTGGCGACTGCCCTCTCAATTCGACCATTCGCGACGGCCCTGGGAGCAGCAGGCTGTGTCGCCTGACTAGAGCTACGCTGAGCGGCCACGGCTTCATCAATCAATGCGCTCATCTGCGCCCAGGTGCGGTTCCAGGACATTTGCATCAGAAAAGCGTCGCTGCGCCGGACTCTGTCTTGTGCGTCTTCCGCCATCGCCGCTTCCGCCGCCTTGACGAACTGTTCGGCCGTATCGGCAATGCGAACCAGGCCGATTTCACGGTAAGGCCGGATCACGTCGCGGATCGAAGTCGAGATAACAGGTTTGCCCGCTGCCAAATATTCGGGCGTTTTGGTCGGGCTGATGAAACGCGTTGATTCATTCAGGGCAAAAGGCAATAACGCGACCTCCCATCCGGCCAGATAGGCTGGCAACTCCGCATAAGACTTTCCACCCAGGTAATGAATGTTGTCGCGCTGTGGCAGGTCTTCGGGAGCGATCTTGACTACGGGGCCAATCATCACCAGATGCCAGCCTGGTCGCAGGTCAGCCAAGTGAGCCAGGAGTTCCAGGTTCATTCGTTCGTCAATTACGCCGAAAAAGCCCAGGCGCGGATGCGGAATCGCACGTTGATCTTCGGGTTCGGTTTTTATTGAGCGTGCCTGCGCAAAGTGCCCCACATCAACGCTGCTAGGGAAAGCATGCGCATGCGGATGCTGACGGCATTTCGCTTCGTAAAGGCTCTGGCCACCGGTAAAGACGTGGTTGGCCAAGCTAAACAATTCCTGCTCGCGCTCATGCATCGCCGGTGGCGCGCCCTTGAAGGCCGACAGTTCATCCATGCAATCGTAGATCACGGCCAGCGGTTGCAGGTGCCGCGTGAAACCCAGAGCCATCGGCGTGTAGTACCAAAGCACGTATTCATTTATCTGTTCCTGCGCCATTAGATCATCGGTCAGTTCGCGCAGCATTGCGTTGGCTGCACCCTCATCGCCGCCCGGCGGCAAGTGCGGAATCGCGATCTTCACGCCTTCGCGTTCGCGCATTTCTAACAGAGGCAGGTCGGCATCGAAAACAGGCTCTTCGATCAAGAAAACGCGCCGCTCGCGCGCACAACGGCTTAGCAGATGCTGCGGCCGCTGGTAAACGAAATCCCAGCGCAAGTGTGAAAGGCAAATCAGATCAGGCTTGTTATCAGTCTTTGCGCTGATGCTGCTCCCGCTAAAGGGAGCGGGACTCATCAGATGGGACATAGGAACCTCCTCCAATAAACTGCTGTCTTGTAGTATGGAAAATTTCCAGGCTGCTGAATCTTTTAATGCAGCGGCAAAGCGGAGCAGACGATCTGTGCCTGTCGCCTTTGCTTAGAAATATGCTTTTCTGAAACTTGATTAGCGATTTTGTGGGACGGCAAGCTGTATGCCGTAATTTCGATTCTTGCTTGTGCCGAGGAAGAAGATTAGGGCGAGGCGGCTTTTATTCATTTGTCAGCAATAATAAAAGGGATTTAGAAGGATGCCGACAGGAAACTGAATATACGGAATGTCTGGTTGAATGGGCGTAATTGGAGAAACAAGAAGATCGCCTAAGGAAAGAGAGTATAGGTCTTATGTCTAAATTACACTCTGCGTATTGTGGCGAAACAATAATGTGGATTCATCCGTGGCAGTCACTTTTCCTGCCGCGCTGATGCTGCCAAGCATCAATAATTGGATAGGCCGGATCAACAGCCGCGTTTCGTTCTGCCCAAAAAAAATCATACAGCCCAGGACGCAGAAAGCATCCGGGGCTGTATTCAATGATGGTTTAGAAAATGTAGCCGCCCGCTTCGACCACTTTGTCTGACAGTCTTTCGCGGATTGCAGCCGTGTTGAGTGGTTCCTGCTTCGTCAAACGGCGCAGCGCCATCAACATCATCCGCAGTTCGTCGCCTTCAGCAATCGCGGCCAGCGCATTCTTAGCTGCGACCTCGATGCGGTTGATGGCGTCGTGCGTGTAAAGCTTGGTCGCATCAATCGCGTAGCTGTGTTTGTCCACTCCATCGCGGTCAATCAGCTTGATGGAGCGTCCGATGGCGCTATCAATCTGGAAGGTTTCGATTATGACGTCTGCTGCCCAGCTTATGATCATCTGCTGTTCGGCGAGCGCTGCCTGAAATTTCTGTGCCGCAGAGCCGATCAGCATCAGGGCGATCTTCTTGGCGTTGGACGCCAGCTTGCGCTCTTTGGCCAGCGGCGAATCGTCTTCATCCACGTCGAATGACGGGCCAGCCAGCAGTTCCTCTTGCAGCTTCAACGCGGCGGCAAACAGCGGCAGGCCTCCTTTCATCGCGCGTTTGATCAATTGGCCAGGAATAAGCAGGCGGTTGATCTCGTTGGTGCCTTCGTAAATTCGATTGACGCGGCAGTCGCGATAAACGCCTTCTGCCGGGTAATCTTCCGTGAAGCCATTGCCGCCGTGAATCTGTACGTTCTCGTCAGCGCAATAAAACAGCGTCTCGGTTCCAGCGACTTTGATGATGGCGCATTCAATGGCGTACTCCTCAATGGCTTTCATGAACTGCGCCGGGTCTTTCTTATCAATCGTCTCTTCTTTGGTTTCGATCATCCCGGCAGTGCGGTAAACGGCGGATTCGCCAGCGTAGATGCGCGCGGCCATCTCGGCCAGTTTGTATTTGATCGCGCCAAAGCTGGCGATAGAGCGACCGAACTGATGACGTTGCGCGGCATATTTCGCGGCTTGTTCAAGCACGCGCTTCGATCCACCAATCGCGCCAGCCCCCATCTTGATGCGTCCGAAGTTGAGCACGTTGAAGGCGATCAAATGGCCTTTGCCGATTTCGCCAAGCAAACGATCTTTCGGGATTTTTGCATCCTGCATCAGGATCGGGGTCGTGGATGAACCGCGCTGGCCCAGTTTGTGTTCTTCGTTGCCGTGGCTGATGCCTGCATCATTCTTTTCGACGATGAAGCCGGTGAACTTCTCGCCGTCCACTTTGGCAAAAACCGTGAACACATCAGCGAACGCTCCATTGGTGATCCACATCTTCTCGCCATTCAGAATCCAATGTTGGCCGTCTTCGCTCAATCGCGCGGTGGATCTGGCCGCCAGCGCGTCTGATCCAGAACCGGATTCGCTCAGACAGTACGCTCCAATCCATTCGCCAGAGCCGATCTTCGGCAGATATTTCTTCTTCTGTGCGTCGGTGCCGAATAGCACAATCGGCAACAGGCCAATGCTGCTAGTTGCGCCAAAGCCCGTTGAGAACGATGCCTGTCCGGACATGTTTTCAGCGATCAACATATTGGACACGTGATCGAGTTCCAGCCCGTCGTATTCTTCCGGGATGCTGGCGTTGATCAAGCCCAGATCCGCGCCTTTCTTGATCAGTTCGCGCTGGACTTCGTAATCCTTGCTTTCGATCTTCTCGCTGTTGGGAATGACTTCCTTATTGAAGAATTCAGTAGTCGTCTGGCCGATCAACTTCTGTTCGTCGGTGAAATCTTCTGGTGACAAGACGCTGATGGGCAGCGTTTCCTGAAGCAGAAACGCGCCGCCTTTGATGACTTCTTTTCCGAGTGCTGCTGCCATGGTTAGTTATCCTTTCAATTTTGTTTTGAGGGCTGAGGACTGAGGGCTGAGTGCTAAAAGAAACGATGTTCCTCAGTCCTCAGTCCTCAGTCCTCAGCACTTGTTTTGTTATCTCATCAAATTTTCAAAAATGCCCGCCGCGCCCATTCCGCCGCCAACGCACATCGTGACCATGCCGTAGCGGGCTTTACGGCGCTGCATTTCATACAGCAACGTCGCAGTGAGCTTCGCGCCAGTGCAGCCGAGCGGGTGGCCCATGGCAATCGCTCCACCGTTGACATTCAGGCGTTCCAGGTCAAGGTTCAATACTTTGATGACCGACAAGGCCTGAGCGGCGAAGGCTTCGTTGAGTTCGATCAGGTCAATGTCTTCCAGCTTTAGCCCGGCGATCTTCAACACTTTCGGAATGGCCACGACCGGACCGATGCCCATCTCTTCGGGTGCGACGCCGCCCGTGGCAAAAGCGACAAATCGTGCCATCGGCTGCAAGCCCAAAGCTTCAGCCCGCTCGCGCGACATCACCAATGCTGCCGCTGCGCCATCGGATGTCTGGGATGAATTGCCTGCCGTGACTGTCCCTTTGACGTGGAACGCCGGGCGAAGCTTGGCTAAGCCTTCAAGCGTCGTGTCGCGGCGCAGGCCTTCGTCAACGTCAAAGACCGTCTCTTTGACGCGAATCTTGCCGCGGCCTTTCTCGTCGGTTTCCAGTTCGCGTGTGGCAATGGTGAAGGGAACAACTTCATCTTTGAACCGCCCAGCATCAATCGCCGCGGCGGCGTTCTGGTGCGAACGAACGCTGAATTCATCGGCTTGTTCACGACTGATTTCGTATTTGCGCGCCAAGTTCTCCGCCGTCAAACCCATATTCAAATAGGTGTCGGGATAGGTGTCCACCAGCGTCGGGTTTGGCGACAGGTTATGGCCGCCCATCGGCAGTTGCGACATGGATTCCGCGCCGCCACCAATCGCCACGTCCGCAGAGCCAACCATAATGTGTTCGGCTGCCTGGGCAATGGCTTGCAGGCCGGACGAGCAGAACCGATTGATCGTAATGGCCGACGCAGTATTGGGAATACCCGCTAGCAAGGCCGCCTGCCGCGCCATATTCATCCCTTGTTGCGCTTCTGGCGTAGCGCAGCCGATGACGACGTCTTCGATTTCTGCCAGATCTACTTCCGGCGTGCGCGCCATCAGTTCTTTGATGACGGCGGCGGCCAGATCGTCGGGCCGCGCATCTTTCAATGAACCGCGCCCAGCACGACCGATGGCGGTTCTCAGAGCATTGACGATTACTGCTTCACGCATTTTGTTTTCTCCTCAAATCAAAACGACGAACCCTTCTTGTGCGAAGTGGTGGTCGTGAGTTAAGACTTCAATGATTCCGCGTTCGCGCATCACGTTCATCGAAATGCAATCGGTCACGCTGTAGCCTTTGTCCGGGCGCGATTCATAAAGCTTCAAGCCGTCCAAAAAGATGCCGTGCGAATGCGGAATGACTTCAATATCTGGGTTGGCCAGAAGGCCTTTAATAAAATCGGCTGTGGCCTGACGAAGATGTTTGCGTTCAGCGTAAAAGTTGAGCACTTCAATCAAAACCGGCTCGGTCGTAACAAAGCGCGCCGGGCGCACAGCCGCTTCAGCTTCGCGGGCTTGTTGGCGAAGCTCATCTTTCGGACTCAGGATGCCAACCCAAAAGAAGGTGTCCACAAAAACTGTTCTCATCATCAGGCCTCATTTCTTTGGCGCGCCGTAGAGGTAGTGATCGTGGTTTAATGCTCCGTCCGTCGGCAACTCATCAAACGCCTCTGGCGGAACATCCTTGATGCACTCCTGCGCCATTTCCCAAAACGTCTGGCCGGACTGCTCGGCTTGTGCAAGCTCCTCTGTGAAGTCCAGCACCTGTTGTTGCTTTTCCAATGAGAGCAGGGTGAGGTTTTCGATCACAGCTTGCTGGATGTTTTGACTGACTGCGGTTTCACTAGTGTTCATTGCATTTCTCCTCTTTGAAATTTGTCTGAGCCGTTGCATACGCTCCTATTCGCTTAAGCCGGACGCGCCGCTCGCCAGCGATTCATTGATCTCTCGCTTTCGCCGTTGCGTCGTCCCGCCAGCAAGGCTTCGATCCCGATGTGCTCATCAAGGTCAGGCCAGTCGATGGCATAACCATCGCCGAGCAATTGCCAGTTTGACCGCTCAGTTGTCGAGCCATGCATCAATCGTGGATACCAAGCTAGCGGCACGGTGATGCTGCGGCTATCCTCCAGAGCAACGATCAGCTTCTCATCCGTCAGGCTGACGGCGATAGCAACGAATCTTGTTTCAGTGACCAGAGATTGCATAATGCTCGTCTTGGGCGGCTTTCACTAAGTCTTCTGCTTTCCTGCATCGCCGTTCCAGAAGTCATTGAGCTTTCCCCACCATTTCTTTGATTCTGGCTTCAGATATTGTTCGAAGACGTCAGGGCCAACTCCTCGATTGCCGGCGATGTTCTGCATACCCTCAAGCAAGCCGATTGTTGCTGCCTCTCTAACATATTCGTCGCCTTCTATGTGGAGATTTTCGACTGTGCAAAATACCGCGGGAAACTCCTGCTTCTGATCCTGCTTGTACAAATCAATAAGGTGGCCAGCAAATTCTCCAAGGTCAATATAAAGCAGTTCTTCTTCGCCATAATATGCCCGATGCTCTTTCCATCTTTCAGCAAAGGAAGGACAAGCACTAAGCAAAAGTGGCATAACTTGCTCTTTTGTTATCATCACTAATAGGGTTATGACGTCCAGCTAATTCCTCAGTGGCTTGCCTGTCTTCAGCATATGCGCCAGCCGTTCCTGAGTCGCCTTGGTTCCGCAAAGGCTAACGAAAGCTTCGCGCTCCAAATCAAGCAGGTATTGTTCGCTGACGCGCGTCGGGCGAGTCAGGTTGCCGCCGCTCATGACCGTGGCGATCTTCATGCCGATCAGCGCATCGTGCGCGGAGATGTAGCCGCCGCGCTGCATCATATGCATTCCGAGTTTGAATTTGCATAGAGCCGCTTCGCCCAACACCAACACATCCTGGCGCGGTTGCGGCTGGGTGTAACCTTCGCGCACTAGAGTCAGCACGGTTTGTTTGGCTTCTTCGATGACGCGTTTGTCGTTCATGGCGATACGGTCGGTTTTGCGAAGCAATCCCCATTTCTTGGCTTCAACGGCATTGGTGGCGACCTTGCCCATGGCGACGGTTTCGAAGTTGGCGCGGAGAACTTCAAATTGATCCACGCCATGCGAAGCCTCGGCGGCTTCTGCCGCGCGGACGGCCATCTCCTTGGTGCCTCCGCCGCCGGGAATAACGCCGACGCCTACTTCTACCAGACCGATGTAGGTTTCCGCCGCTGCAACCGCGCGGTCTGCGTGCAGCACCATTTCGCAGCCGCCGCCCAGCGTTAGGTGATGTGGCGCAACGACGACGGGTTTGGCCGAATAGCGCAGGCTCATTGTCGTGTTCTGGAACTGGCGAATGCCCAGCGCAAGTTCATCCCATTCGCCTTCTTGCGCGCCCATCAGGATCATCATGATGTTTGCGCCCGCCGAAAAGTTCTCGCCCTGATTGCCAATTACTAGGCCGGTGAAGTTTTTTTCAACTTCTTTGATTGCGTATTGAATCATCCCCAGTTGATCCGAACCGAGCGCGTTCATCTTCGAATGGAATTCAACGCAGGCCACGCCATCGCCCAGATCAATCAGGCTGGCGCCGGCGTTCTTCTTGACGACATTGTTGCGCTCTTTCAGGGATTTCAGAAGGGTAATGCCAGCAGGGGTTGGCACGGGCTTGTATTCGCTGCTGACGAAATCGAAGTAGTGACGCGCGCCATTTTCAGTTTTGTAAAAGCTCTTGGCTCCCGCGCTGAGCATCTTTTCAATATTGGCCGGAATCGCGCGGCCTTCTTCTTTTATCCGCGCGACTGACTTTTCAACGCCGATGGCGTCCCACTTTTCAAACGGCCCCATCTCGTGCGCGAACCCCCACTTCATCGCGTTATCAATTTCGACGATGTTATCGGCGATTTCAGGGATGCGATTGGCGGCATAGCTCCCTGATTCGGACATCGTGCGCCAGAGGAATTCACCGGCTTTGTCCTCGGCATAAACCAGCGAGCGCAGTCGTTCAGGCAGGCTATCAATCTGCTTGGTCGCGCTGAGCGAGGCAAATTGCGCTTTCTGCTGCGGGCGATACTCGAATGTGTTTAGATCAAGCGTTGTAATATCTTTGCCAACCTTCTTGTAAAACCCGCCGCTGGTTTTATCGCCCAGCAATCGCCGTTCGACCATCTGTTCCATAAACGCAGGCACCTTGAATGACTCGCGCTTCTCGTCATCGGGCAGGCTGGCGTAGAGGTTCTTCGCCACATTGTAGGCCGTGTCCAGGCCGACGACATCCAGTGTGCGGAAACTGGCGCTCTTGGCGTGGCCAATAAGGGTGCCAGTCAGCGCGTCCACTTCTTCAAAGCTCAGTCCCAATTCGCCCATCACGTTAAACGCGTTGAGCATAGAAAAATTGCCGATGCGGTTGGCAACGAAGCCTGGCGTGTCTTTGGCGTAGACGACGCCTTTGCCCAATTTACGATCTGTAAAATCGGCGATGAACTTCGTGACTTCCGCGTCTGTTTCCGGCTGAGTGATGATTTCCATCAGGTGCAGGTAACGTGGCGGGTTGAAGAAATGCGTTCCCAAAAATCGCCTGCGGAAGTTGTCGGAGCGTCCTTCGGCCAAGCTGGCTAGCGGAATGCCAGAGGTATTCGACGTGATGATAGCTTCGGGTTTCAGGTGAGGTTCGATGCGTTCGTACAGCGACCGCTTGATTTCCAGCTTTTCAACAATCGCCTCAATCACCCAATCGCAATCTTTCAGCTTCGGCAGGTCGTCTTCAAAGTTGCCGACGGTCACCAGATTTGCGGCATCAGCGATGAAGAAGGCTGCGGGCTTGGCTTTTTGCGCGGCGTCAAAGCCTGCCTGCGCGATGCGGTTGCGAACGGCGCGCGAATCCAGCGTCAATCCTTTGGCCTGTTCATCGGGCGTTAATTCCTTCGGTGCAATGTCCAGTAGTAAACATGGCAGCCCCGCGTTGGCCAGATGCGCGGCGATCTGTGCGCCCATCACGCCCGCGCCCAGCACCGCAGCTTTTTTGATCTGCATAGATGATGTCTCCTCGATATATTTTCGTTTTCAGCGAAGTGCCCACGCCGTCAGATAGCAAGCGGCAGTTGCGGCAAAAAGTAAGCTGAATAAATTTGAAATGCGTGAAACGCCAAAGAAGATCGGCTGTTCAATCAAACGAAGAATCCAGAAACCGCCGATCCCGATCAGCATCACGCGGCCCAGGCCACTGTTGCACAACTCTTCCGCGTATAGCAGGGAAACAGCAGCGAAGATCAGAAAAATAAAACTCAAACAAAGATTGAGCACCTGCATTACACCACGATTGGTGTCGTTCAGCCGCTTCAACTGCGACCCCCAATTGAATAGCCGCCAGAAGAAACAGTGAAAGACGAACCAGCCGATGTTGGCGATTCCACCGATCTTAATTAATGTCGCAGCCGTTTCGTTCATAGCTCAGTAATTCGTCAAAATCTTGTCTGCCGTGAAGCCAAGCTCGTGCAATCTTGCTTGGGTCTGCTCCTGCATCTCGCGCGAGCCGCAAACCAGCGCCAGCGGGTTGTTCATCTGCGGAACGACGTGATCAAGCAGCCCTTGTACATAGCCCGTCGGGCCATCCCATGCCGTATCGCCGGGCTGGCTGATGACTTGTCGAAGCTCCACGCCATGCCGTTGCCATTCGACCGTCATCTCGTCTTCAAAACAAAAATCTTCGATCTGGCGCGCTCCGTACAGCACGAACAATCGCCCGTAATCATCTCGACGATGAAAGATGTGGCGCAGTGCTGAACGCAGCGGAGCCAGGCCTGTTCCCATTGCGACAAATACCAGATCGTGGCCTTTATGATCTTCCAACGGGAAACCTGCGCCGACGATGTCTTTCAACACAATTCGTTTGGCGATATGAGGATCAAAGAGCGCCGCCGTGACGTTAGGCGATGCACGGCGCTTGATCAAAAATTCGAATTCATTCTCTTCCGGGGCAGAGGCGAAGGCGTAATACGAATCGCCGTAATTATCCATCTCCAGCACCGCCACCTGACCAGCAATGAAGTCCGGGCGCGAAGCGTTCTGCGGAATCATGAAAAAGCTCCACGTTGTCGGTGCGTGCTTGATGATCCGCGTAAGACTTAGATTGATGGGAAACATAAT
>JBDSAM010000378.1:0-3269 GCA_039922135.1 Blastocatellia bacterium | reverse complement strand
ACAAGGGGTATTCATACCAGTCGCGCACGCTGGGCCACTTAGCCAATCCAAAAGATGTGGAGAAAGCCGCCCTGCGTAATCCAGACTTCAACTTCGTCGTCTACCATTCAGCGATCAAACACGGCTCGAACGAAGCCAATTGGAGAGAGTCGAATCAATACGATCCGAAGACCGGCGATTTCCTATGGCATTCAGTGCTGATGGACATCAAGAAGCGCAATCCGCAGATGAACAACGTCTACTGCGAGATTGGCAGCTTCTTCAACACGCTAGCCATCGTTGATCCCGTCATGGCTGCGCACGGTCTGGGCAAGAACATCAAGTACTATGGGTCTGATCACGTCGTCTGGGGCACGGATTGCCTGTGGTGGGGTTCGCCGCAATGGGGCATTGATGCGCTCAAACGCTTCCAAATCTCCGATGAGATGTGCGAAAAGTTCGGCTACAAGAAGATTACCAAGGAAGACAAGGCGAAAATCTTCGGGCTTAATGCAGCCAAGCTTTACAACGTAGACGTCAAAGCCAAACGCAATGCGCTGCCGGCCGACGCGCTGGAAAAGGTCAAGATCGCGTATCACGATCACGGTGGCCAGCCGAGCAACGCAGCCATGGGCTGGGTTCGCGCCAGCGACTAACCACCATGCTCTTCAACGCAAAAGGTACAAAGGCGTAAAGAGGCAAAGAGGGATTTTGAAAGCCCACTTTGATTCTTTCAGCCTTTGTACCTTTGCGTTGAAAGGCTTTTTCCACCCGTCTCTCCCTTCAACATCGCCGCAGTCGGCGGCCAGATTCGCAAAAATCGAAATAGTCCTGGATGTCTGAAGATGATTGCTCGAAGATTATTCAGGCCGACCGAAGCGCGACGTTTCTTTGCCGTGGCATTAAGCGTCATTCTTCTTGCCGGTTCCTGCATTCCAGCTTCAGCGCAAACCATCGCCAAGAGAAATACTCTCAATGCAGCAAGGCCTGCTACCTGGGTCGGCGACCTTGCCCCATCGCGGCGCACAGTTCACCTGATCTTGAGCGCGCCGGAGTATCAATTGGAAGAAGATGGCGGGGCAAGCAGTCAAGCGCGTGGATGGCATGTCAGGCTGGCTTTGATCCATTCGTACGGGATGCGCGAAACCCGTAGCTTTTTGCAAACTCATTTCTAGTGGTCTATGACAGCACCTGATCGTGCCTGAATCTTCAACACCTAAAGCAGCCACGACCGGCGCTGGGTCATGAACCCAAAGGAAAAATTCGTTATGGACGCAATTGAGTATCTGATCAAACAACACCGAGAGTTGGAAAGCATGATGGAACAGATCGCTGAGGCTTCAGATGTGAGCAAAAAGAAAGCGTTGTTCACCCAGGCCGCCGATCACCTGACCGTGCACATTACGTCCGAAGAGCAGATTTTCTATCCGGCGGTCAGAGCCAAGCGCACGGAAGACATTTTGCTGGAATCGCTGGAGGAACACCTATCGCTCAAGCGGTTGCTAGCCGATCTGCTGGTGATAAATATAGAGGAACAGACCTTCGAGCCGAAGTTCAAAGTACTCAAAGAGCAGACCGAACATCATCATGAGGAAGAGGAAGAGCACCTATTTCCCAAAGTGAAAAAGCTGCTCGGCGAGCAGCAACGTGGTGCGCTCGGCGAACAGATGCAGCAGCTTCAACTACAACTTAAACGCGAAGGCCAGCCGCGCGAGGCGGTCAAGGAACAAACTGATGAGGCGGCACCTTTGACTTAATGGCTGGATAAGGTCGTGCTTAAAGGTGACTATCCGGCGCTCGGCGTGTTCGCTTGAAATAGCACATTGGCCATTGGCGATTGTTCATTGCCAAGCGGAAAAGATTGACTGGTCTTGCTGATAGACAATGTTCAATAGCCAATGGCCAATGCTCAATGTTTTCGATCTTTAGATATTTTCCGAAATTATCAGGAGGAATTCTCAATGCGACGGTCAATCATCGTCTGCGCAGTTTTACTGCTTCTTTCATCGCTCGCCGTTTCCGCGATGGCGCAAAACAAACTGGAAGGCCGCTGGGTGGGTAAGAGCAAATCGCAGCGCGGCGAACGCGACGCCAACGCGACCTTCAAAAAAGAGGGCGACATTTACACTGGCACCATCTCCGGCTTTCAGCCCGGGCAGGAAGTGCCGCTGAAAAATATCAAAGTAGACGGCGATAAAATCACCGCCATCGCCGAAGTTGAAACGCCACAGGCAGCCATCACCATCAACTATAAATTCACGCTCGCGGGCGATTCGTTGAACGGTCAAGGTTCGCTGGATTTCAACGGCAATCCGGTCAATTTTGACATTGAGTTGAAGCGTGAAGGCGCAGCAGGCCCGGCATCGGGGTCTGGCGCTTCTTCTGCCGCTTCCGGCACGCAAGACAAGCTGGCAGGCCGCTGGACAGGCAAAATCAAATCCATGCAGGGCGAAGTTGACGCGAACGCAGCCTTCCAAAAAGCAGATGGCCAATACACTGGCACAATGTCCGGCATGCGCCCCGGGCAGAACATCACGCTGAAGAACATCAAAGTGGACGGCGACAAGGTGAGCGCAATTGCTGAAGTCGAAACGCCGCAAGCAGCCATCACCATTAACTACAAACTCACGCTCAAGGGCGATGCGATGACGGGACAAGGCTCGTTGGATTTCAGCGGCAATGCATTCACTTTCGATATTGATCTAAAGCGCGACAGCGGCGCGACCCCCGCTGCTGACGCGTCTTCTACGGCTGGCGCGTCCGCCCGCCCCGCCAGATCCCCCAGCAACCAGCCGCAGCAAAAACAGTCCATTGATTACTTCGTCGGCAAATGGAATTTCAGTGTCGTGGGCCGTGAAAGCGCCTTGGCCCCTTCGCCTCGCCAGGGCGTTGTGACCTTTACTAAACGCGCCGATGGCAAATCAGTCGAAGGTGTCGTCGAAGGCACGGCTGATGGCAAGCCTTACCGGGAAACCATGACCATTTCATTCGACGAAGCGAGCAAGATGCTGACCATTACGGAGAAGCTTGCTTCAGGCGCTCAGCTAACTGGACGTGGCGATTGGAGCAGTCCCATTGCCGTCCGCTTCGCGGTTGATCCCGTCAAGGTCAAAGACCAGTCGCTGCAACTACACCGCACGTTTTCCGTCGTCGCCGCGCATTCGTTTACCCTGACGGAAGAACTATCGGAAGATGGCGGCCCATTCGTCCGCTTGGGCAATGCCGTTTACAGCAGAGCGCAATAATCGCCGGGAGCGCGGACATCCTGTCCGCGCTTGGTGAACTTAATC
>JBDSAM010000377.1:0-2746 GCA_039922135.1 Blastocatellia bacterium | reverse complement strand
ATCCCTACCTTGCCCGCGAAGACCGTAATCGTGCCTGCCGTCACGTCCACTTTACGGATGACGTGATTATCTGTATCGGCGACGTAGATTACGGTCGAAGATGCCGCCGCAATACCGCGCGCATTCAGAAATCCCGCTACCAACCCCGTGCCCCCGCTCGATCCGGCCACCGTTGTGATGTTCAGTGCCGGTTGCTCCACCACCGATGTTGCCGGTGCTGCCGATGCTGCCGATTCTGAATGCCACAGGCTGAATACAGTCGCGGCAGTGAATAAAACCAGAATGGAGAACACAGCCAACCATTGTTGTGGTGCGCGACGCGATCCGGTAAAAATAGAAAATTGCTGTTGCTTGCTGGCAATGGCGCGCGGCGAGTATCTCATTTTTATAACTCCTGAAATTGCTTTGAAAAGTTTTCGGGGCACAACTTTAACGGCAGGAAGTTCGGGGATGCCGTTGGTGATAGTGGAAGATCGGATGCCAGTGAAGCTTAGTAAAGATTGAATAGATTATTTAGGATTTCAGTTGACGCGCGCTAGCCTGAAGTTATCCGCCGGGGCGATATGCTGGCGCACGTCGCCCGATTCGGTGGCGATCACCAGGTCGCCCGCTTCATCCAATCGCACGCCGCGCGCTCCGGCAAAGCTCATCTTGATTCGTTGCGGATCGGCGTTCGGCGCGACGATGAAGTCGTATTCCAATTCCCCCTGGCTGCCGTAAAAGACCAGATCAACGCCGGGATAAATGGCTTCGTATTTCACCCGCTCAAAAGTCGACACTCCCGTGCGCCACTGTTTCGGGTCGTTGCCCAGGAAGTAGTTCATCGTGCCCGGCATTTCCGCCACGCCGCGCACGCACGCCTGCCGATTCGCGCCGATCAGCTTCGTGCGCAGGGTGCTTTGTTTCCCGTCTTCGCCTTGCCGCAAATTCAGCAGCGTTTCTTGCGGCGTCAGAAAGAGCGTGGAGTTTTGATGGCGCGCCAGAAAGCGCACCTGTTTGTCCGCCTGTCCGCGATTGGCCTCGAAGCGCAATGGCAATTGGCCATACCCTTCCAACAACCGCGCCGATGCGTTCGGCGTCGCGCTATCGCCAGTAGGTTTCGCCCGATGGGATTGCCAGGCAATCACCACAGCCGTCGTCAGAACTAATACCAAAGAGACTGTGCGTGCGACGCGAAAATGACGGGATGCTTTCATATCCATTACAACTTCCCTTCTCAAACCGGGCGAACTTTAGAACAAGCTCCCAGAAGGCAAGGCGAGAATTTTTTCAGTGAAGGCAGTCTCCTGATGAGGCACTTGAAGGCTGCCGGACTTTGACGGGTTATTGGGTTATCAGTATCGCCGAACGATGACTAAACAATGGGTGTCGGTGTGAACTTTGCGGGTTGGAACTTACGGGGATTGTCTGCACCTGCAATTGCACGCTGTTTTTGCGTAGCCGAGCTTTATCTTTTGGGCAATTTGAATTGTGAGAAATCTCAGGAGGCGCGCGGATTCTATTTGCTTGGATAGGGCTGGTCAATTCAATTCTAATTAGAATTGAATTGACACTCTCTTCTATTCGGGCGCTTTCACCGAAGCGATGACTTTATCTGCGACAGCGGTTACTTCGGGGCGGCTGTCTTTTGAATAAAAGGTCGCGACCAGCAGGATGCCCTTGCTGGTGCGGATGATGACAGCTTTGCCGATGAAGTTCATCGGCGTGCCTTGGCCTTGTTGGAACGTGGCGCGCAGGTCAATCAAGGTTTTAACCTGGTTCTTCTGTTTGTCTTCGATCACCTTGCGCGCGACCTCTTCCATTGTCTTAGTACCGTCGCCCGACCGCATGCTTTTGACGATGACATCAACGATCAAATCATTATCGTTGGTTGCGCTGTTGGCCTTGTCCAACTCGTTCCAGATAGCGTTGAGAAAGGCCGAATCTTCGGGCGATTTGAAGAGCGCTCCGGCATTGATGCGTTGGGATTTGGCATCGTCGGCGCTTAAAGAGCTACCCGACCAGTAGCTTGGATACTCGAACGAAAAGCCTGACAACGAGTCGCGGAACTGTGTGAAGCTGGCATTCGTTGGCAGCGCAGCAGCGGGTGTGGCATTTCCATTAACCGCTGGCTTCGTCGGATTTTCAGTCTTGCCAAATTCTTTTGGCGACTCTTTCGAAGTTTCTTTCCCTCTCGATGGCTCTTTAGTGGGCGCTGACGTGACCGGCGGATTTGTGACCGGGGGCTTATTGGCTACCGGCGCAGGCTTCATGTCAGCTTTACCGGCTAACGCAACCTCTTCTGTCGAACGTTCGAAGGGAGCAATAAAAAAGTCCCGCGCCTTTCCTTGTTTTTGCAAGGATGCGCCGAATAGGCGCGCCTGGTTGGCGTTCGGAAACATTCCAACGCGCACGCGGAAGAAAGTCCCTTTGCCTGGAACCTGGCTTTTCAGAACGTAAGCCTCAACACCTTTAGCTTTGAATTGTTTGACCTTTTCGTTGGCCTCGTCCTGCGTCTGCGCGGCTTCCAGTTGGACAGTAAATTTGCCAGCTTGAGCGGCGGCAAAGGTGGAAAATAGGAGAAGAATAAAGGCGGAAAAACCGGCCCGTTGGATGAGTCTCATAGATTTCAGATTATCCTTATCGCGGAGGTTAGGGTGGGGCCAGAGGCATTATGCACGATCTGCCGCGGGATGAAAAAGCTGTTTTTGCGGATGGTGTCAGCACCAGCAGCGTGCTGGCTGCCAGTGCTGACGCTGGTTTCACT
>JBDSAM010000376.1:0-3565 GCA_039922135.1 Blastocatellia bacterium | reverse complement strand
AGCCTGGGTACGCACGCGCCCCCGCGTGCGGGCTTCCGAGCGCTACTGGATTGCTTGCGGGCGGCAGATTATCACGCGCCCCCGCGTGTGGGTTTCAGAAGCGCATGCTTCCATCGGAATTCGTTTTCTCGCCGAATACGCACGCGGGGGCGCGTGCGTACCCAGGGGTCATTTAGCCATCTCCCTATGCAGCCAGGCTTGCGCCAATCGCATTTCGCGCACGACGGTGGGGATGGAAACGCCCATCACTTCAGCCGTTTCTTCCAGGGACAGGCCGCCGAAAAAGCGCAGTTCGACCATGCGGCTTTTGCGCGGGTCAAGCGCGGCCAGACTGTTGAGCGCATCATCAAGCGCAACCAGGTCGCCGGGCCGCTCTGTTGAATAAACCAGAGCTTCTTCCAACGGGAGGTTCTGTTCGCCCGCGCCGCGTTTGGCCGCCGAATGCGAGCGAGCGTTTTCGACCAGAATCTGCCGCATCAATTGCGCAGCCACGCCGAAAAAGTGCTTGCGGTTCTGCCATTCGGGCATCTGCTGCGCGACCATTCGCAGATAAGCTTCGTGGATCAGCGCGGTCGGCTGGATCGTGTGGCCGGACCGTTCGCGGCTGAGATAGCCGCCCGCGATCTTATGAAGTTCCTGGTAGATCAGCGGAACCAGTTGATCCAGCGCCGCCTGATCGCCCTTGCGCCAGTCAATCAACAGTTGCGTTACGTCGTTGTTCGGTGATGTCGCCATAATAATGAGTGACTTTCGGCAAAGAATGCCTGCTCAAACTGCATTGCAAATTTGGTCTGATGGAAGTTGGCTATGATTTTGTGAGCGCGCGTGACGGGGTGTCAAGCAATTAAGCGATTGGGAAGGCAAGCCCGAATGATTACCAGAATAGCTCACTCTCTGCTCCGCCTGTCCAGAACTCTAGCGGCGGCGTGCGGCTCGGCTAAGATGTCCGCGGCTGAAAACAGACGATGGCAGACGGCGTTAGCGGCTAGTTCGTTCAGCCATTGCCATTGCCGGGCTGTGTGATCGCGCCAAAGCTGAAAGAACATGCTCTGTTCGGCCAATCGCAACAGGGCTTCGCTACGGGTTAAGGGTTCGATGCGGCTGGTTTGCTCATTGGTAATTTGCGGCAGGACAACATGATCAATGCGGCGGAATTTTGCTTCGGCCAGTTGGCGCGTGCCAAAAAACTCCAGGCCGCCCGTGCAGGTGCGATCCAGGTATTGGTGATGCCGTTCGATGCAATCTAATTGAGGCCAACGGCGCAGCAGTTCGTCGCCCATGTGAAAATACTTTTTGAGCGGCGTCAGCCACGCGGATTGTTCATCGCCGCCGACGAGCAAGGAATCGTCCGAGACGGGTTGCCACCCAGCCAACCCCAGCGCCGTTGCCAGTGTGGTCTTCCCTGCCCTTTGCGCGCCACAGATTAGCCATAATTTGCCATAAGGCGAAACGATGGCGGCCGCGTGCAGATGATAGAGCCGCCGCTTACGCAACAGCATCAACAGCGCGAACAGCGCATAGGTGTTTGCCAGAATATGGGGATATTCCATCGCCTGTGGCGTGATCAGACCAATGGCGCGCCCGGTTTCCACCTCCACGCGAAAAGCTGCGACGCCCAGATGAAAGTAGAATCGCTGGCCAACCGGTGACGCATCTTCCTTCCACAAACTGACGACGCCGGTTTGCGAAAAGAGTACTGCTGATGGCGGGATCAACCGTTCGCGCGGTGGCAGGTCATCGCGCATCTTCAATTCAATTTGGAGCGTGGGCGACGATGAAACTGCCTTGGCACGAGGTTCGACAAACTTCATTTTGTCGTTGGCTTCGAATGCGCGCACATTCGGAAACTTCGACAAACTGAAGTTTGTCGAACCTTTTTCGGAAGAGATGATCTGGGGATCGTAGTAACGAAAGTAGTCGGCAAAGAGGCGAATCAGACGCGGCGCACGAGCCTGAATGGAGAGTTGATGGCCGCAGATCGCCAGCGTGACGGCAGGCATAAGGGATTGCAGATCGAGAATTGCGGATTGCAGATTTACGGCTTCAATCCGCAATCCGCCAACCGCAATCTTGATTTAGCCGCCGATGGCCGCCACTGCGATGGTCGAAGAACCGGACAGGGTGACCTGCGTCAGCGAGTTGGAAAGCTTCAGTTGCGGCGGTTCGTAGGCAGGCAGTTCGCCGCTTGTGGCGGCCAGCGCCTTGTTGATCACTGTGACATCAAACTCAGACTGGAAAACCAACGCGTTGCCTTCTAGTTCATCAAGGAATGCACGCGAATCCAGCTCCGCCAGGTCGGCGTTGATGTTGAACGCTGTCGCCAACGCCGCGCTCAAGGATTCCGCCGTATTGGCCGAACCCGACCGCATCTGTTTCCACAAGAAAACCGCGGCCGCATTCAGAGTGTAGTAATGAAGGTTCTCGAGATCGAGAATGATGCCTTCTTGATTATCGAGTAGTTCGGTGAACGAAGCCTGCTCTTTCGTCACGATTTTCGTGGAACTGATCTGCATCTGCATGGGAATTTTCCTTGCGTCCTTTCCAAAGACTGAATTGGGCCGTCTAAGCGCGCGCCTTGTTTATTGCTTCGTCGTAAACCGCGCTTGGGACAGAGCCGGCAACCACAGGCCGTGCTCCGCTCCCAGCCCAGCGATTGTCAATTTATGGCCGACGTAATGGCGGGCCTGATCGAACAGGTTCCGCCACGAAGACCGCGCCATCATCCGCCCCTGCGCTGATGGTCAGGCGTTCGACCGAACCGCTGCCGACGTTGAGCATGTAGAGTTCTGCGTCACCGTCGCGCGTCGAGGTAAACAACATCCGGTCGCCGCGAGCCGAAAGCGACCCGTTGAAGTCGCCCTGATTGGTCAACACGCGGAAAGCGCCGGTTTCGGCATCAGCCATTGCGACGCCGCTAGCATCGTTGTCAGTGGCTGTTGTGTTGAAGACGATCCGTCGTCCGTCCGCACTCCAACTCACGCCGCCACCCGCTTTGGCGCTGCGCGTCAACTGGCTAACATCACCCGTAGCTTTGGTGTAAAGCCAGATGTCGTAGTCGCCCGTGCGGTTCGAGACAAACGCGATGCGCGCGCCGTCAGGCGAGATTGCCGGAGCAAAGTCGTTGGATTCATCTCTGGCTGGGACGGCCAATTGACGTCCTCCGCTACCAGCAGTCATTACTTCAATGCCATTGCCGGAAACGAAGGCTATCGTCTCGCCTTCGCGCGTGATGCTGGTTCCGATTTCGTCCGAGGTGTTGGTGGTCAGCCGGTTCAGTCCGGTGATCACTGGACGGCGGGTACGCCACGCAGTGCCCAGGTTGCCGCTAAACAGTTCGTAATTCGAGCCTTCGCGCGAAGCAAAAACGATGCTGCGCCCGGCCGAGTTGCTGGCGATGGATGGCGTTAAATGTCCACGCCCGGTGTTGGTCAGTTGGCTGACCTGATGTGTGCCCAGATCAATCAGATAAAGTTCCGCGGCTCCGTTGCGTTGCGATACGAAAATCGCATAGTTCTCGTCACCCCTGGCTTCCTGTGCGCCCTGTCCAAATACCACGATGGATGCC
>JBDSAM010000375.1:0-7848 GCA_039922135.1 Blastocatellia bacterium | reverse complement strand
CTCACTTTACGAAATCGGCGAGCGATCAATGTTCAGGAGCGATTTAAAACGTGGCTGATATTCAGTACTACGGGACTGGCCGTCGCAAGAGCGCAACTGCTCGTGTTTATCTGCGGCCAGGAACCGGTAACTTCAATGTCAACCGGATATCGGTTGACAACTATTTCAAGAACGAGGCGCTGCGCATGATCATTCGCCAGCCGCTGCACCTGACCGACACGCTGGCAAAATTCGACGTGCTGGTCAATGTTGCTGGCGGCGGAAGCGCCGGACAAGCCGGTGCCGTGCGTCACGGAATCGCCCGCGCGTTGCTTGAGTTCAACGGCGAGTTGCGCAAAAAGCTCAAGAAAGCTGGCCTGCTGACGCGCGATCCACGCGCCAAAGAGCGCAAGAAGTACGGCCAGAAGGGCGCGCGCAAACGCTTCCAGTTCTCGAAACGCTAATCCCAATACGGATTGTGGAATGCGGATTTTCAAGAGTTATTTTCTTTTGAATCCGCAGTCCGCGATCCACAATCCCATTGTCTTCCTCATCGTTGGTTGTTGCGGCAAACTTACCTGAAGTTTGAGGAGGGCGAGTACACAAACCAATTTCATGGAGGCTAAGTTTGGCTACTGTTACGATGAAAGAGTTGCTTGAAGCAGGCGTACACTTCGGGCACCAAGTGCGCCGTTGGAATCCAAAGATGAAAGAGTACATCTTTGGCGAACGCAACGGCATTTACATTATTGATCTGCAAAAAACGCAGCGGATGTTCAAAGAGGCAATGAAGTTCGTCTCGACCACCGCGGGTGAAGGCACGAATAAAACCTTCCTGTTCGTTGGCACTAAGCGCCAGGCGCAAGACGCTGTTAAAGAAGAAGCCCTGCGCTGCAATCAGTTCTATATCAATCAACGCTGGCTCGGCGGCTTGCTCACCAACTTCCAGACTATTCAGAAATCCATCAAACGTTACAAAGATATCGAAGCGATGCAAGCCGACGGACGCATCGAACAGTACGCGAAAAAAGAACGGCTGGAGATTGAACGCGAGCGGCTGGCGCTGGAAAAGAATCTGGCGGGCATCAAAGAGATGCGCAAGCTGCCTGACGTCATTTTCATTATTGACACCGGCAAGGAAGAGATTGCGGTCAAAGAGGCCAACCGATTAGGCATTCCCGTAGTTGCTATTGTTGATACAAACTGTTCGCCCGAAGGCGTGGATTACGTCGTCCCCGGCAACGATGATGCCTTGCGTGCCGTGCGCCTGTTCGCCGCGCGCATCGCCGACGCCATTGCCGAAGGTCAGCAGCTGGCCCAGCAAAAAGAGTCAGAAGAAGCCGCTGCTGCAGCTGAACAAGCGAAAGTCAGCGGTGTGACCGTGGATATTCAACAACGCCAGCAACGCGATAGAACAGATCGGGGTGATCGCGGTGGGCGTGGACGGGATCGTAATGATCGCAGCCGGAGTGACCGCGGTGGCAGTGATCGTGGTGACCGGCGTGGTGCTGGTGCTAGTGGCGGTACTGCTGCAGGTGCCGGTAGTGGTGCTGGTGGCAGAAGCGATAGAGGCGGCCCGCGTCGTGCAGTTACGGCAGCAGCGCAAGCAGCCACAGCGGCGCAAGCAGTGCAGGCAGCTCCTCCGTCTGCACCTGTGGCTCCTGTGGAATCGCCGGTGGCCGCAACCGAGCCTATTCTGGCGCAGCCAGTCGAACCACAAGGTGTTGAAATACAGGCCGCCCCCGCATCACCTGCAGAAACCAGTGTGGCGGAGACGGCATAGATCGAATTTCAACTAACCCTTTTCGATTTGATCAGACGGCGTAGCCCACACCAAGCGCGGCTGCGCCGTTTTTTGCGAAAACAGGTCATCAACCAATAACATCATCAACCGATAACAGAGGAAGTTATGGCTATCACGGCAGAAATGGTTAAGACCCTGCGCGAAAAGACCGGCGCGGGAATGATGGAGTGCAAGAAAGCTCTGAACGAAGCTAATGGCAACGAAGAACAAGCTATCGAGTTCCTGCGCAAGGCCGGCTTGGCCAGCGCTAAGAAGCGCGAGGGCCGTATCGCCGCCGAAGGCACGGTTGGCTCTTATATTCATATGGGTGGCAAGGTTGGCGTGCTGGTCGAAGTCAACTGCGAAACAGACTTCGTCGCGCGCAGCGAAGAGTTTCAGAAATTCGTTAAAGATCTGGCAATGCACATCTGCGCCTCCGAACCGCAGTTCGTCAGCAAGGATGAGGTGCCTGAGAACCTGATCGAGAAAGAAAAAGAGATCGCGCGCGGCCAGGCGACGGCTGATCCAAAGAACGCCAACAAGCCCGAAACTATCATCGAGAAGATGGTGCAGGGTCGCGTGGACAAGTTTTTGACCGAAGCCGTGCTGCTGGAACAGCCCTTCGTCAAAGACCAGGCCGTCACTGTCGGCGAATTGGTGACAACCCTGACGGCCAAGACTGGGGAGAAGTGCAGCATCCGCCGCTTTTCGCGTTACAAAATGGGCGAAGGCCTTGAGAAACGCTCTGAAGATTTCGCCAGCGAAGTCGCGTCAATGACAAAATAGTTACTAGGTTGTAAGTGGCAGGCAGGCAAGACACCTACAACCTGCCACCTACTGCCTACCTCTACACTGTGTCTGACCCATCCAATACAACACAGCCCTTTTATAAACGTATCCTGCTCAAGCTGAGCGGCGAGGCCCTGATGGGCGATGCTGGCTATGGCATTGACCCACAAGTCGTGATCCGTATCGCTCAGGAAGTGAAAGATGTTCGCGATCTCGGCGTAGAGATTGCGCTGGTCGTGGGCGGTGGCAATATCTTTCGCGGCTTAAGCGCAAGCGCGATGGGCATTGACCGTGCCTCTGCGGATTACATGGGAATGTTGGCGACGGTCATGAATGCTATCGCATTGCAGGATGCATTAGAGAAGGTGGATGTTTACACCCGCGTCGTCTCTGCCATTGAAATGCGCGAAATTGCAGAACCATTCATTCGCCGTCGCGCCGTCCGCCATCTGGAAAAGGGACGCGTGGTTATCTTTGCTGCCGGTACCGGCAATCCTTACTTCACCACTGATTCCGCTGCTGCCTTGCGCGCGCTGGAAATCAAAGCGGACGTGCTGATGAAAGCGACCGGCGTTGGCGGCATCTACACAGCCGACCCACGCAAAGATCCGAATGCCGTCAAGATTGAAGAGTTAACTTATATGCGCGTACTGCAGGAAGAACTGGCTGTCATGGATGCTTCGGCCATTTCGCTCTGCAAAGACAACAGGCTGCCGATCATGGTCTTCAACATGAACGAGCCGGGTAACATCCAGCGCGCCGTGATGGGCGAGCGCGTCGGTTCCATAGTTAAACCGGACGATGGAATTAAACTCAAGTAGTTAGGCACCTGACATCAGTGTGGGGCAGTTCTGAGAAATTGCCGCACTTCTTTTTGCCGGCTTTTATGCCTGCTTTTACGGAGAACATGATGGTCAAAGAGATCAGCAAAGACACCAAAACACGAATGGAAAAAGTGGTCGAGGACTTTCGGCACAAGCTCAGCTCAGTGCGAACGGGGCGCGCTTCGACCAATTTGCTGGATAACATCACGGTGGAAGCATATGGCTCCCAACTACCGCTCAATCAAGTGGGTACCCTTAACGCTCCGGATGCCGCGATGTTGACGATCCAGCCTTTCGATCCAACTTTGATCGGCGCGATTGAAAAAGCCATCCGCACTGCCGATCTTGGCCTGAATCCTGGCAATGACGGCAAGCTGATTCGTATTCCGGTTCCGCCGTTGACCGAAGAACGGCGCAAAAATATGGTCAAGACCGTTCACGAGATGGCTGAAGACCACAAGACCGCTGCCCGCAATATCCGCCGCGACTCCAATGACAAACTGAAGAAGGCGCTTAAGGACAAGACCATTTCAGAAGATGAAGAAAAGGGTGGTCTAGACGAAGTGCAGAAGCTGACCGATCAGTACATCGCCAGGATTAGCGATCTGAGCAAGTACAAAGAAGATGAAATTTTGAAGGTATAGTGTGTTGTCATTACCAGGAAACAGAAAAGCCCTGACTTCTCTTGCGAGCATAGTCAGGGCTTCCGTTTTTATTCGGCGAACTGTTACGGCTTTATCGCCTCTTCGATCTTGAAATTCAATCCTTCCAGAATCATTTTGCCAACCTTGTAAACTTCGGACTTGCCTTCAACGCGAATATAAACATCATCGCCGTCAGCTTGCGAAAACTTAACCACCGTCGTTTTGCCGCCCTTTTCTGTCAGTTTAACTTCAACTGCCGGCTTTGCCAGCTTGGCATTGATCGCGGCGGTTGGCTTGTCAATGACCTCGCTGGCCTTCGATTCAAAAGGCGTGAAGAGTTTGAAAGGTTGCGCCTCTTTGTCTTTTTTGTCGGCTGGCTCAACGACCATCCACTTGTCGTCTTTCTTTTCGGCGATCAGCTTGCCGTTGGAGTTTTTCAGTTCGAACCGCGTCAGTTCATCGCGGTTGAGTTTGACGAACTGTTTGCTGCGCAAGCTTGCCAACTTGGCGTTCAGCTTGTCATACAAGGCCGAATCAACTTTGAAGACCTGCGCGCGGTCAGCGGCTTTGGCGTAATACTTATCGTCCACTTTTGAGCCAAGCAGAATTCCCTTTTCCACGCCGGTATTGAGCTTTGCGGTGGCCGTGACTTTCGGCTTGTCCAATCCGTATTTGGGCAAATCTTCGCCGGACTCGCTGACGACTTCAGCAGCTTTGGCCGAAGTGATCTCACTGATCAGGCTGTTGACCTCACTATCTTCAGCAGGACTGGCGACGGGCGCGGTAATTGTCCAGTCAGACTCTTTCTTGCCCAGTTCGAATCCGCCGTTTTCGTTGGTCACTTTCAGCGACGTAATGTCGTACTGCGTCGCGCCCAGCACTGCGCGGTCGCGCCAATCGCTCACAGGCTTGTCCGCGCTCGCCAGCAACGAAGAGCCGATCACTGCGACATTTGGCGAACCGTTCAGCCGCGCATATGCCGACGATTCGAGCGGGTCTTTGCCGCCCAGATCAATGTGCTGCGTCTTGCCATCTTTCAGTTTGATGTCAAGTTTGACCGCAGGCAAATCCAACCCATAGCCTTTCAGCGCATCTGCCGAAGGGTTGGCAAACTCGCGTTCAATGCGCGCGCTGACCAGATCGCCAATTAGCGAATTGACTGCGGAATCGTCCGCCGCCGCGTTGATCGGCTGTTTGATCAGCCACTTGTTGTCCTGATTTTCCAGGCTGATTGACTCGCCGCCGCGCGTCACAGTGACGCCGGTGATATCTTCGCGCTTGAAGCTGAACGCTTCTTTCGCAGGTTCCGGTTTTTCGTCACGCGGCTTGCCGGGTTTCACTTCCAGGAAGTAGATGAGAATGCCGCTCACGACGGCGGCCAAGAGAAGAATTAGCGTACTGCGTTTCATAAGTTTATTTCTGAGAACTGAGGGCTGTGGACTGAGTGGCCTTCACACTGCTTAGTCCTCAGTCCTAATCACTTTCGACTTTAACGGCGTTTCCACCAGATGTAACCGCCAGTGCCGATGACGGCCAACGGCAGCAACAGGACGACCAGCCAGAAGAAGGTGCGTTGTTGCGCTTCGCTCATTGAGACGCTGCGGTTGGTGGCGGATTTCGGACGAATCGAGATCAGATCTTCGTCTTGCGCCAGCCAGTTGATCGAATTCATAAACAGATCGCCGTTGCGCTGGAAGCGGAAAGCCTGGCTCGAAGCGAAGTCCGAATCGCCAATAACCACAAGACGAGCCTCTTTGTTTTCGCCCATGCTCTTGCTGGCCACGACGCCCAAAGAAACAGGGCCTTTGGTGTCTTTCCCTTCGTCGAATTTTGGCTCGACACCAGGCTTCAGTTCTGTCTCGGCCCAGCTTTGCTCCGAAGTGGTCAATAATGAGGTCGCGTTGACGCCAGAGTTGGAACCTTCAGCAACTTTGACCGAGCGCGATGCGGGAAAAATGGTCATCGAGCGGCCTTTGAAGTTGTTGGCGATCGGGTGTGACCCGTAGCTTTGGACGAGCGGCGCGCCTGGTCCTCCGCCAAACATCTGTCCGGCGGCGCTGACATCCAGCACGAAGTCTTTGCCCAAGGTGACTGACCACTTCTTCAAAACCTCATCCAGTTGAGGGTCAGTGTCAGGATCTAACAGCAGCATCGCCTTGCCGCCGCCGTCCAAATATTGGCCAATCATCGCCGCTTCGGGCGGCAGGATCGAAGTCTTCGGCCCGGCCACAACCAGCACCGAGCATTCAGAAGGCACCTGCTTTTCGCGCGCTAGATTGATGGCCTTGGTCTGGTAGTTCTCGCCCTTCAGTTTGGCATCTGCCTGGCTGTACGCATCCGCCAGCGGCTTCTCTTCGTGGCCTTCGGTGAAGCAGATGGTTTTCAGTGTATCGCGCGTGACTTTCAGAATGGCGTTGACCAGCGATTGTTCGTCAATGGCCGTGGGACGTTCAATGCGGTCGCCCACGGCAACGACGGTTTCCCCCATCGCTTTGACCGCGTATTGGCGCGCGACTTCAGGACGCTGCTGCGGATCAATTCGTTCGTAGCTCAATTTCTTGGTCTGATAGCGAAACTCTGCCATCTGGTCGGCCAACTGCTGGTCTTCGGCTTGCGCGAACTTGATGACCTTGACGTCCTTCGGCAGGTTGTTCAGCACCTTCTTGGTTTGATCAGAGAGTGTGTAGAGGCCTTCAGTGGTCAGATCGAAGCGTTTGTGATGGCGATAACCGAGAAAGTTGGCGATGGCGATCAACCCGATTACCGCGACGGACAGTATCGCCATGTTCGCGCTAAGCCGCCCGGAGCGACCGCGAAAATAATCCGCGATGCTGCCGAAGTTGAACGCGATTGAGATCACCAACAGCGCCAGGCCGACCGCGACCAACGAAATGTTGAACCAACCCCATACATCCAGGATCGAATGCCGCACGTATCCGGCCAGCGCCATTGCGCCGCCGACAAAGCCCGCGAGCCTGGTGATTTCTTGACGATTAGTATTCATAAGTTTTGGTGGTTGGTGGCTGGTGGCTGGTGGCTGACAGCCGGTTTCCTACCAGCCACTAACCACCAACCACCAACCACAACGCTTAAGCCCTTCTCCACCGCATCGAATCGAGCGAGCGCAATGTCAGGAACAATCCTAAAAGAATGGCAGACAAATAGAAGATCACGCTCGAAGTATCAATGACGCCCTGCGAGAATTCTTCGTAGTGCTGAAGGATTGAGAGGTATTTGACGATCTCGCCCGCCGCGCCCGACAAACCGCGCACGCCCATATCCAGCACCCACAACATCAGGAATAGCACGAAGGTGATGACGCCCGCGACAATCTGGTTTTCAGTCAATGACGAGATAAACGACCCCAGGGCCAGCAGCACTGCCCCCAGCAGAAAGACGCCCAGGTAGCCTGCCCAAACGATCTTCCACGGCAGCGTTGGTTCGGAATACATTCCCATCACCACGTGGTAAACCAGCGTCGGCGCCAGCATCGCGGCGTACAGCGTCAACAAGGCAAAATACTTGCCCAGGACAATTTGCAATTCAGTGATGGGCGACGTCATCAACATCTCCATCGTGCCGCGCTTGCGCTCTTCGGCATACACGCCCATCGTCAGCATCGGCATTAGAAACAGCAGCATCGTCGAGATAACACCGACAAAGTTGCGAATGACCAACCCCGGCACATCCACGTCTGGCGAGGCGCCGCGTCCTCCCTGCATTGCCTGCATCTGCGCCATCATCGCGCGTTCGATCAGGATGCCCAGAATGTTTGAAAAGAAATACCCCGTTATCACCAGAAACAGCCCGATCACAATGTACGCAATCG